>CAZBMT010000020.1:0-15069 GCA_964492645.1 uncultured Cyanobium sp.
GGAGCACGATGCGCGCCCGCATCGATCGCCTCAAGGATCTGGAGCGGATGGAGTCCTCCGGTGCCATCGCCATGCGGCCCAAGACGGAGGCCGCAGTGCTGCGCCGTGAGCTCGACCGCCTCCAGAAGTACCTCGGCGGCCTCAAGAACATGCGCCGCCTGCCCGATGTGGTGGTGCTGGTGGATCAGCGCCGCGAGACCAACGCCGTGCTCGAGTGCCGCAAGCTTGACATCCCCCTGGTCTCGATGCTTGATACCAACTGCGATCCCGATCTCTGCGACGTTCCCATCCCCTGCAACGACGACGCCGTGCGTTCCGTCCAGCTGGTGCTGGGTCGGCTCGCGGATGCCATCAATGAAGGCCGCCATGGAGCGCAGGATCAGCGCAGCGGCGACGACGACGCCTGAGCCGTTCTCTCCCTCCCGACCTCCCCCACTCCCACCCCATGGCTGAGATCACAGCGAAGCTCGTCAAGGACCTGCGCGACAAGACCGGCGCCGGCATGATGGATTGCAAGAAGGCCCTCACCGAGTCCGGTGGGGATGCCACCAAGGCCGCCGAATGGCTGCGCCAGAAGGGCATCGCCACCGCCGAGAAGAAAGCCGGGCGCACGGCGGCCGAAGGGGCCGTCGGCAGCTACATCCACACCGGTGCCCGCGTCGGCGTGCTGGTTGAGGTGAATTGCGAGACCGACTTCGTGGCCCGCGGCGAACTCTTCCAGGACCTGGTGCGCAACGTGGCGATGCAGATCGCCGCCTGCCCCAACGTGGAATATGTCAGCACCGACGACATCCCCGCCGAAGTGGCGGAGCGGGAGAAGGCCATCGAGATGGGCCGTGACGATCTCGCCGGCAAGAAGGAGGAGATGAAGGTCAAGATCGTGGCGGGGCGCATCGGCAAGCGCCTCAAGGAACTGGCCCTGCTCGACCAGCCCTTCATCCGCGACAACACCGTCACGGTGGGTGAGATGGTCAAGTCGGCCGCCGGTAAGACCGGCGAGAACATCCGGGTGCGCCGCTTCACCCGCTACACCCTCGGTGAGGGCATTGAGGTGGAGCAGTCGGATTTCGCCGCCGAAGTCGCGGCGATGGGCAAGGCGGCCTGAGCCGGAGCCGTTGAGCGACCCGTCCGATTCGATCGATCTGCCGGGTCAGCTCCAGGCCCTGACCCGGCGTCTGAGCCAGTCGAACCCGGAGCTCTACCGCCACGTCGCCCTGTACCTCCAGGTGCTCCGCCAGGTGCTGCCCCAGCAGGTCCGCCAGGCCTGCTTCCACCTTGCCACCCAGGTTCACCCCCAGCGCTACACCGAGCTCCCGGTCGAGCGCCGCAGGCTCCTTCATGGCCAGATCCAGGAGCTGGTGGGACGCTGCTGCAGCCTGCTCACCGTTGAGCAGCTGGTGATCCTGGCGGCACAGATCTCACGGGAACGCCAGCGCCGCGACCGCCACGACCGGGAGCAGGTGCTCGAAGAACTCAGCTGGCCGGGGGAGGCCGGCGCCGGGGAGCCCGAACCCCTGCCGCCGGGGTCGGTGCGGATCGCCTTCGCCCCGCCCCTGGCGGGCGGATCCTTCCTCTGGGGGGCGCTGGGCCGGGGGGAGGATCCCCCGCCAGGCCCCGATGCAGGGCAGTCGGACGCTCCGGAGGACCTGCAGCCGCCCGACGGGGATGACGACCAGGACGACGACAGCCGCGACGACCAGGACGACTCCCCCGACGATTCCGACGAGCAGCCTGAGGATGGTCCCGACGCGGACCCCCTCTGGCAGGCAGGGCGGCTTCCCGAGCATCCCGAGCGGGTGCTGCGCTGGATGGACGGTATGGAACTCGCCCTGGGCCGGCGCCTGCGCAACCTCTCCCACGCCGTCAATGTGGAGCTGCTGCGCGGAGGGGTGAGCCGCAGCCTGCTGCCGGTGAGCCTTCTGGATGCGGTGCTGGCCGGCCAGCTGGAGACCATGGCCGCCCCCGCCAACCTGATGCGGTTGCCTTTGCCCTTCCCCGGCGCTCAAGCCCCCCAGGCGCAGACGCTGGCGGTGCTGCTCCGGCCCACCGACCTGGAGCTGGAGGAGCCCCGCCTGCGCACCTGCCGCCGGCGGTTGCAGCAGCATCGGCAGGAGGTTCGCAGAATGGCCCAGCAGTTCCGTCGCCTGCAACGGCGGTTACGGATCCATCAGGCCGAAGAGCTTTGGCTGCAGGACATCCGCCCCCCATCGATTCCGAGCGACTGAACGGCATCCCCCCCGCGGAGGGGCCAGCCGCGTCCCTCTCCGAAGCCCTGGAGCGCTGGTGCACGCCCCTGCAGCTGGCCTGCCGCCTCGAGGCCGAAGCGGGCTTCGGGGATCTCCAGGGGCGGCGCGACCGGTTCAGCGGCTTCGTCGCCACCTCCCTGGCGGCAGCGCCGGAGGGGCTCGGGCCGGCCGAACACCAGCAGCTGGCTGCCCTGGCCAGGGACTTCGCCGGCTACGGCGCCCTGGCCCTGGCGGGTCGCCAGTCGCTGGTGCGACGCCTGCGGCAGGCGCTGCATGAGCTGCGCCGGCGGCGGCAGGAGGTCCGGCCCGTGGGACCCCCGCGCCTGCGCCTGGGGCCTCCCGATGCTGCGGTGGTGCCTCCCGCCGGCGGTCCCCGGCGCCTCGATCCCCAGACTCCCCTTGTGGAGGTGGCCGGCATCGGCCCGAGGACCGCTACACGTCTCGCCGCCCTCGGCCTGCTGGTGGTGCGCGATCTGGTGCACCACTACCCCCGCGATTACCTCGATTACGCCCACCTCGTGCGGATAGCGGCCCTGGAGCCGGGGCGCACCGCCACCATCGTGGCGACGGTGTGCCGCTGCCACGCCTTCGGCAGCCCCCGCAACCCCAACCTGGCGATCCTGGAGCTGCAGCTCCAGGACGTCACCGGCCGCCTGCGGGTGACACGCTTCTTCGCCGGTCGCCGGTTCAGCAGCCCCGGCTGGCTGAAGGCCCAGCAGCGGCTCTACCCGGTGGGTGCCACGGTGGCCGTCAGCGGCCTGGTGAAGGACGGTCCCTACGGCCCCAGCTTCGCCGATCCCCTGCTTGAGGTGCTGGAGGCCCCCGGCGCGCCGGTGCGTTCGGAGCGGATCGGCCGGTTCGTGCCCGTCTACACCCTCACCGAGGGGCTCAGCGGTGAGACCCTGGCCCGGGCCATTGCCGCCGTGCTGCCGGCGGCGAGCCGCTGGCCCGATCCCCTGCCGGAGCCCCTGCGCCTGGAGCTGGGCCTGCCGCGCCGCGGCGAGGCGCTGCTGGGCCTGCATCGCCCCGCCGACCGCGAAGAGCTCCAGCGCTGCCGCCGGCGCCTGGTGTTCGATGAGTTCCTGCTGCTGCAGCTGGGCCTGGGGCAGCGGCGGGAGCGCCTGCGCCGTTCCCCGGCCCCGCCGCTGCTCCTGCCCAGCGGCGGCGAGGACCTGGTGAGCCGCTTCCTCGACCTGCTGCCCTTTCCCCTCACCGGCGCCCAGAACCGCGTGCTGGCGGAGATCCGCGCCGACATGGAGCGCCCCCAGCCCATGGCCCGGCTGGTCCAGGGGGACGTGGGCAGCGGCAAGACGGTGGTGGCTCTGGCGGCCCTCCTCGGGGCCATCGCCGCCGGCTGCCAGGGGGCCCTGATGGCACCCACCGAGGTGCTGGCGGCCCAGCACTTCCACAAGCTGGCCGGCTGGCTGCCCCAGCTCGACGTCAGCTGCGAACTGCTCACCGGCTCCACCCCGGCCCGCCGACGCCGCCAGGTGCTTCAGGATCTGGCCAACGGCCAGGTGAAGCTGCTGGTGGGCACCCACGCCCTGCTCGAGGATCCGGTCCAGTTCGAGCGTCTCGGCCTGGTGGTGGTCGACGAGCAGCACCGCTTCGGCGTGCGTCAGCGCAACCGGCTGCTGGCCAAGGGGCTGCAGCCCCATCTTCTGACGATGACCGCCACCCCCATCCCCCGCACCCTGGCCCTCTCGATCCACGGCGACCTGGACCTCAGCCAGATCGATGAACTGCCGCCGGGCCGCACACCGATCCGCACCCGCCTGCTGCGGGGCTCCGAGCGCGCCGGTGCCTGGGAGCTGGTGCGCCAGGAGGTGGCCAGGGGGCAGCGGGCCTACGTGGTGCTGCCCCTGGTGGAGGAGTCGGAGAAGGTCGACCTGCGCTCGGCTGTGGAGGTGCACCGCCACCTGGATGAGGAGGTGTTTCCGGAGCTCACGGTGGGGCTGCTGCACGGCCGGATGACCGGCGAGGAGAAGCAGCGGGCCATCGACGCCTTCCAGGAGGGGCGCTCCCAGGTGCTGGTGTCCACCACCGTGGTGGAGGTGGGGGTGGACGTGCCGCAGGCGAGCGTGATGGTGATCGAACATGCCGAGCGCTTCGGCCTGGCCCAGCTGCACCAGTTGCGGGGCCGGGTGGGTCGGGGGGCCGCCGCCTCCCACTGCCTGCTGCTGCATGAGGGCGACAACGCCATGGCCCGCCAGCGGCTGGAGCTGCTGGCCCGCAGCGGCGACGGCTTTGAGATCGCCGAGATGGACCTGCGGCTGCGGGGCCCCGGCCAGGTGCTCGGCACCCGCCAGTCGGGACTGCCGGACCTGGCTTTGGCCAGCCTCAGCGACGACGGTGCCGTGCTGGAGGAGGCGCGCCTGGTGGCGCGGCGCATCCTGGCGGAGGATCCCGACCTGACCCGCCATCCGCTGCTGCGGGGGGCCCTGGAGGCCCAGCGCCGCCGCTCGCTGGAGGCGGTCCAGTTGAATTGACCCAGACCACCGGGTCGAGCCGGACCCGCCGCCCCCATGCCGCCCCTGCGCCCCTGGAGCCCCATTCCGATCGCAGATCAGGGCGAACCGATGGACGAGCTGCCGCCGAGCCTGTGGCGGCTGGAGCCCCATCCCTACCAGGCCCTGGGGGCCCCCTACGGCGCCGGCGCCAGCCCGTTCCGGCTGCGCCGGGGGGTGATCGAGCGGCTGGAGCGGGCCCAGGGGCGGCTGCGGCAGCATCGGCCCGACTGGCGGCTGGCCATCTTCGACGCCTGGCGCCCCATCGCCGTCCAGGCGTTCATGGTGCGCCAGGCCTTCCGTGAGGCCTGCCGCGAGCGGGGCCTCGACCCCGAGGCCTTCGGCTTGCCCCAGCAGGCCGTGGCGGCGGAGGTCGATCGCTTCTGGGCCCCACCCAGTGCCGATCCGGCCACGCCTCCCCCCCACAGCACCGGCGCCGCGGTGGATCTCACCATGGCCGAGGCCGGCGGCCGACCCCTGACCATGGGTGGGGCGATCGATGCGATCGGGGCCATCTCCGAGCCCGACCACTACGCCGACGCCTCCCCAGGCAGCGAGGCCGCCGAGTGGCACGAGCGGCGCCGGCTGCTGGCGGCGGTGATGGAGGACTCAGGCTTCGCCCAGCACCCCAACGAGTGGTGGCATTTCAGCCACGGCGACCAGCTGTGGGCCTGGCGGCGGGGCAAACCGCAGGCGCTCTATGGCGCCGTGGCGGGTGCTGCGGAGGTCGGCGGCTGAGCGGCATCGGGTGTCGGCCCGCTGCCCACGGGGATCACGGTTCCCGGCAGGGTGAGGCCCAACTCCCGGAACAGCACGCTGGCCTGGGGGCGGGTCAGCAGTCCCTTCTGGACACAGCGCTTGAGGCTGGCCAGGGTCATGTCGTCCTGGACGCGGCGCAGCTTGGCCAGCACCGCAGGGCCCTGGTCGGCGAAGGGCTGCAGATGGGCCTTGTAGGCGGCCCGGATCGCATCCGGCTTGCAGGCCTGAGGGTCGGAGTCGAAGTACCGGACAGGGGCCTGGGGCGGGCTGGGGCGCTCCGCGGCCTCACTGGCCAGCACGGAGCCAGGCAGCATTCCCGCCAGTAACCCGCCGAGGAGGACGCCCAGCAGGGGCCGGCTGGGGCTGGCGGTGGTTGGGGTCATCAGGCGGCTGCCAGCAGCTGGCCGACCCGCTCGGGACCGATCCGCTCGATGAAGTCACCGAAGCGGCTGCGGGCTCCGCCCTCGTCGCGCCAGGCCACCAGCAGGGGCTCCAGGGTGACCTCCAGCTTCTCCAGGGGCATCTTTTCCAGGTAGGGGCTGGCCAGTCGCGTCAGGCCATGGCTGCCGCCGAGCCACAGCTGGTAGGTGTCCACGGCGCTTCCCACCAGACCGATCTCCGCCATGTAGGGACGGGCGCAGCCATTGGGGCAGCCCGTCATGCGCACCAGCAGGGGTTTGCTGATCTCCAGGCGCTCCAGCAGGGCCTCGAGGCGGTCGAGCACCGCCGGCAGGATCCGCTCGGCTTCGGTGATCGCCAGGCCGCACAGGGGCAGGGCCGGGCAGGCCAGGGCATGGCGGGCCAGGGGGGCCGGCGCCTCGGGGGCGGTGAGGCCAAGGGCCGCCAGACCCTCCCGCACCGACGCCCGCTGGGCGCTGCCGATGTTGCAGAGCAGCAGGTCCTGGTTGGGGGTGAGCCGCACCTCCAGCTGGTAGGTCGCGACGAGACGGCGCAGGCCGCTCTTGAGCTCCCCCTGCAGGCGGCCGCACAGCACCGGCAGGCCCACGAACCACAGGCCCGGGGACTGGCGGTGCCAGCCCAGGTAGTCGGTGAGAACGGCGGGTGGCTCCCGGCGCATCCCCTTGATCGGATGGGGGAAGTACCGGCCCAGCTCGTTGCGGAACCAGTCCACCCCGCGGTCGTGGATCAGGTACTTCATCCGGGCATGGCGGCGCTGCTCCCGGTCGCCGTGGTCCCGCTGCAGGGCGACGATCGCCTGCACCAGCTCCAGCACATGGGCGGCGGCCACGTAGCCGAGGGGATCGGCGGTGCGGGCGAAGGTCTCATCCTTGTTGTGGGTCCGTCCCATGCCGCCGCCCACATAGACGTTGCAGCCCAGGGGCCGGCCGGAGGGGTCGCTGAACAGCACCAGGCCGATGTCCTGGGTCAGCAGGTCCACGGAGTTGTCCCCGGGGACGGTGACGGCCACCTTGAACTTGCGTGGCAGGTAGGTGGAGCCGTAGAGGGGTTCGGCCGCATCACCGCTGAACACGGCACCGCTTTCCTGCAGACGGCGGGCCTTCTTGACGGGGCCCCTGGGCTTGATCCTGTAGCTCAGGTCCCCGTCGACCCAGAGGTCGAGGTAGGAGCCCTCGGCGGCCTGGGGGGCCAGCAGGTCGGCGATGCGATCGGCCAGCAGGCGGGCCTCCGGGTAGCCGTCGCGCTCGAAGGGTGCGGCCGGGGCCATCACGTTGCGGTTGATGTCCCCGCAGGCCGAGAGGGTGGAACCGAGGGCCCGCACGATGCCGCCGATCACCTCCCTGAGGTCGGTCTTCTGCACGCCGTGCATCTGGAAGGCCTGGCGGGTCGTGATGCGCAGGGTGCCGTTGCCCAGCCGGTCGGCGAGGGAATCGAGCGCCAGGTAGAGAGAGGTGGGGATGCGCCCACCGGGGTTGCGCAACCGCAGCATCATCTGCCAGTCCCTGTCGGCGCCCTTGCGGCGCTTGTCCCGGTCGTCCTGCTGGTAGCTGCCGTGGAACTTGAGGATCTGCACGGCGGGATCGGTGAAGCTGGGCAGGTCGTTGCCCAGTTCGGCCGCCAGGGGATCATGCAGGTGGCCGCTGCCGGCCTTCAGGGCCTCCTGCTTGGTGGGGGGCTTGGAGGGGGCTGCCGATGGGAGCGACGTGCTGTCGGCGACCGTCGTCGAGGACATCGGCATGCGGACGTGTTTCTGGTCTGAAACTAGCGAACGGGATGGGGCGCCCCGCCGGAGGATCAGGCCGATTCCCTCCTTTGCATACAGTCGCCTTCTGCCCGCTCCCCCGCATGGCCACCTTTCTTCTGGAGATCGGAACCGAAGAACTGCCGGCCGATTTCGTGCGCCTGGCCCAGCCCCAGCTGGAGGCGATCGTGGCCCGCGACCTGCGGGAGTCCCGCCTCGCCTGCGACGCCATCCGCACCGGCGGCACCCCCCGGCGCCTGGCGGTGACCGTCACCGGCCTGCCCCTGGAGCAGGCGGATCTGGTCGAGGACCGCAAGGGCCCGCCGGCCCAGCAGGCCTTCCGCGACGGCCAGCCCACCCAGGCCGCCATCGGGTTCGCCCGGCGCTGTGGCTGCAGCCCCGAGGCGCTGGAGATCCGCCAGACCGACAAGGGCCCCTTCGCGTTCGCCCGCACCACCGAGGCCGGCCGCCCCACGGCCGAGGTGCTGGCCGGCTGCATCCCCGGCTGGATCCGTTCCCTGCAGGGGCGGCGCTTCATGCGCTGGGGGGCTGGCGATGGCCGCTTCAGCCGCCCCGTGCGCTGGCTGGTGGCGCTGCTGGACGAGGCCGTGGTGCCGGTGGCCCTCGCCGACATGGATCCGCCCCTGGCCAGCGATCGTCTCAGCCGCGGGCACCGTCTCCAGGCCGGGACCGTGACGATCCCCTCCGCCGACGGCTACGCCGCCGCCCTGGAGGCCGCCGATGTCCAGGTCGACCGCCAGGCCAGGGGTGCCGCGATCCGCGCCGCCCTTGAGGCGGCGGCGGCGGCGGTGGGGGCTGAGCTGGATCTGCCGCCGGCGCTGTTCGACGAGCTGGTCGACCTGGTGGAGTCGCCCCGCCTGATCGAGGGCTCCATCGACGCCGACTATCTGGCCCTGCCTCCTGAGGTGCTCAGCACCGTGATGCGCTCCCACCAGCGCTACGTGCCCCTGCGCCTGGCAGACGCACCGGCCGATCCCCTGGCCCTGGTGGCCGGTGAGGCCCTGATGCCCCGCTTCCTGTGCCTGTCCAACGGACTGGCCGCCGCCGCCGACACGATCCGGCGCGGTAATGAACGGGTGCTGCGGGCCCGGCTGGCGGACGCGGCCTTCTTCCTGGATGCGGATCGCCGTCAGAGCAGCACGGAGCGGCTGGCGGCCCTCGAGCGGGTCACCTTTGCCGAGGGGCTTGGCAGCCTGGCCGATCGCAGCCAGCGCCTGGCCTGGCTGGCGGATCTGCTCTGCCGCCGTCTGCCGGTGGGTGAGGCCGCCGCCGTCGCCGCACGACGGGCCGCTCCCCTGTGCAAGCACGACCTGGTGAGCCAGATGGTGGGGGAATTCCCGGAGCTGCAGGGGGTGATGGGGGCCAAGTACCTGCTGGCGGAGGGCGAGCCCCGGGCCGTGGCCCTGGCGGTGCTGGAGCACTACCAGCCACGCGGCGCCGGCGACGGGCTGCCGGGTTCGCCGGCGGGGGCGGTGCTGGCCCTGGCCGAACGGCTGGAGCTGCTGCTCAGCATCTTCGCCAGGGGGGAGCGGCCCAGCGGCTCCTCCGATCCCTATGCCCTGCGCCGGGCGGGCAACGGACTGCTGCAGATCCTCTGGGATCGGGACTGGTCCCTCGACATGGTGGCCCTGATGGCCGAGTCCACCGCCCACTGGCAGCGGCGGCTGACCGATCTGGACGTGCACCCCCTGGCCCTGGCCGCCGACCTGCTCGACTTTCTGCGCCAGCGGCTGGCCAGCCTGCTGGAGGAGGAGGGCTTCGGGGCCGATCTGGTCCAGGCGGTGGCTGGTGAAGGCGTCTCCCTGGAGCGGCTGCTGCGTGATCCGGCCGATGCCCGGGCCCGGGTGGAGCTGCTGCGACGCCTGCGCAGCGATGGCCGTCTGCCGTTGGTGCAGGCGGTGGTGCAGCGGGCTTCCCGGCTGGCCGAGCAGGCCGACCTGGCGGCGGATCTGGTCAGCCCCGAGGGGGTGGTGGATCCGGGTCTGTTCGCCTCCCCCAGCGAGGCCGCCGTGCTGGCGGTGCTGGAGGAGCTGGCGGTCCATGCCGCCGCCACCGGAACCGCCCGCTACGAACCCCTGGCCCGGCTGCTGGGGGAGAGCGGCGCCACCCTGGCCGCCTTCTTCGATGGTCCCGACAGCGTCATGGTGCTCTGCGACGACCCAGAGGTGCGCCGCAACCGTCTGCGGCTGCTGGCCGTGCTGCGCAACCAGGCTTCGGTACTCGCCGACTTCAGCCGTCTGGGGGGCTGAGACGGACCGGCGCCTGCGGGCGCCCCGCCTCCGCCTCAGGCCAGCAGGGCCACCTCGATGCACGGGCCGGGTCCGAAGGCCGTAGGGAGGCAGGGTAGGGACGGCATGTTGCCGTCGTCCCGCAGCACCGACCGTGGGGGTTCGATCAGCCGTGGATCAAGCCCCAGGCCCTTCATGACCACCGAAAGGATCGGGGGCCACCGGGGGTGCACGGCCAGACCGTTGCTGCGGCTGCGTTCCGCCAGGGCGATGGTGTTGTGGCCACCATCACAGGCCAGAACCAGGCTCCGCAGGGGCCTGCCAACGCGATGGGGAAGCTCACTGGATGGTCGGGCTCTGCCGGGCTCCGGAGCAGGGTCACACGGGTGGGACCTCCAGCCCTGGTCACCTAATTTGTGAGTTCTGTCCGACCGCTGGCCGAGGGGCCATCACTGGATTTGCCGATGCTGTTCGACGGTGTTCTGATTGTCCTTCTGATTCTGTTCAACGGGATCTTTTCGGGTTCGGAGTTGGCGATGATGTCGGCGCGAAGATTGCGCCTTGAGCACCAGGCAGAGGCTGGGGACCACAGGGCGGAAGTGGCTCTGAGACTCATCCGCTCCCCCAACGACTTCCTCTCGACCGTGCAGATCGGCATCACATTGATCGGCATTCTCAGCGGTGCCCTGGGCGGCTCGCGGGTGGCCGAAGCGTTGCGGCCGCTGCTGGAGGCCGTGCCGCTGCTGCGGGCCTGGGCCGATCCGTTGTCCCTCGGACTCGTGGTCGCCCTGATCACCTTCCTTTCCCTGGTGCTGGGGGAGCTCGTGCCGAAACGCATCGCCCTCAGCGACCCGGAGCGCATCGCCTGCGCCGTGGCGCCCCCGATGCGGACCCTGTCGCGCTGGATGGCCCCCCTGGCCCATCTGCTGGGGGCGTCCACCGATCGGCTGCTCGGCCTGCTGGGCATCGGCGAGACCGGTGAACCGGAGATCACCGAGGAGGAGATCAGGACCCTGCTGCGACGGGGTACGGAATCGGGCCTGTTCGAGGTGGCGGAGCACGCCATGGTCGAGCGGGTGTTCCGCCTGGCCGATCGCCCCGTCAAGGCGATCATGACGCCGCGCACCGACATCTGCTGGCTGGACCTGGCCGAATCCCCCCAGACCCATCTGGAACGGGTGATGCAGGTGAACCACTCCCTGTTCCCGGTGGGCCGGGGCAGCCTCGACGATTGCGTGGGCGTGGTCCGGGGCCGCACCCTGCTGGCGGCCCAGCTGGGCGACGGGCCCAGGGACGTCGAGGCCCTGCTGCAGCCGCCGCTCTACGTGGGGGAGAGCACCAGGGCCCTGAAGCTGATCGAGCAGTTCAAGAGCACGGGCATCCACATCGCCCTGGTCGCCGACGAATTCGGCGGCATCGAAGGACTGGTGACCCTCAACGACATGATGGAGGCGATCGTCGGTGATCTCTCCACCGGCCAGGACCGGGAGGACCCGATGATCATCGTCCGCCAGGACGGATCCTGGCTCCTCGACGGTGCCCTGGACATCGCCGACTTCAAGGATCTGGTGGGCAGGGGCCGGCTGCCCGAGGAGGTCCGGGGTGGTTACCAGACCCTGGGGGGATTCGCGATGCACTACCTCGAGCACATTCCCAGGGCCGGGGACTGCTTCGAGTGGGATGGCCTGCGCATCGAGGTCGTCGACATGGACGGCAACCGGGTCGACAAGCTGCTGGTGAGCCGCATGGACACTGGAGCCGCCTGAGGTCATCCCGAGGCCCCCCTGGCTGTCACCGGGCGACCAGAACGGGCTCCTTGGCGGCGTCGGGATCGGCATCCACCGGCGGGGAGACGGGATGGACGCCCGACGGCTTCATCGCCGAGCGAGGCTCAGCGGCCGCCAGGATCGCCTCCGCCTCCTCGACCGAGCGCACGGCACTGGGGACCGGCTTGTAGCCGGCGGGTGCCAGGGCCTGGCCTCGCAGCACCGCGCCCAGGGTGAGCACGGTGAGCTTGATCTGCTGCCAGGGATTCATCGCCACCACGCGCTTGTAGAGGTAGCTGTCGAAGGTGAGGCGCTGCACGTCCTTGTCATCGCACATCTCCACGAAGGCCTCGCGGGCGGCATCGTTGCTGTAGAAGATGTTCTGGAGCAGTTCCAGCACCTTGTAGGTGGCGCCGTACTTGCGGTCCCACTTGCGGATGTAGACCTTCAGATCCTTTTCGGTGGGGATGCGGCTGCCGGAGGCGCTGGCGGCGACGATCTCCTCGGCACACATCCGGCCGCTCTTGGCGGCGAAGTAGATGCCTTCACCGGAGCTCTTGGTGACGTATCCGGCCGCGTCGCCGACCAGGGCCATGCGGCCCACCACCCGGCGGGGGCGGGGATGCTCGGGGATGGGATGGGCCTCCACCTTGATCACCTCGCCGCGCAGCAGCCGGCGGCTGGCCCGCTCGCGGATGCCCTTCTGGAGCCCCTTGATCAGGGACTGGTTGACCTGCATGGTGCCGGTCCCGACCGCCACGTGGTCGAACTTGGGGAACACCCAGGCATAGAAATCGGGCGACACGTCGGTGCCGACATACATCTCGGCCAGGTCCTCGTAGTAGGCCATCTCTTCGGCGGGCAGACGGATCCGCTCCTGGAAAGCGATCGCCACGTTGTAGTCGCCGGCGTCCATGGCCTTGGCCACCCGGCTGTTGGCCCCATCGGCGCCGACGATCAGGTCGACCTCAAGGGTCTTGAGTTCACCGGTGGGGCCGCCGGAGGAGTAATCGGCGTAGTGAAGGGTGTAGGGACCCTGACGCTGGCTGCCGGTGTCGATGCTCTGCACGAGCCCGTTGATCAGGTGGGCGCCGAGTTCGGCGGCCCGGTTGCGCAGGAAGCCGTCGAGAATCTCGCGGCGGCACATGCCGATGTATTCGTTGCTGTTCTCCAGGTGGATATCCACCTCCCGGTTGGAGGGGGAGATCATCCGCATGTTCCGCACCTTGCGGTCGATGATCGATTCCGGCAGGTCGAATTCATCGACCATGCACAGAGGAATCGCGCCACCGCAGGGTTTGGCGTTGTCGAGCTTGCGCTCGAACAGCCAGGTCTCGATGCCGGCCTTGGCGAGAACTTCCGCAGCACAGGAACCGCTGGGGCCGCCGCCCACGACTGCCACTCGCAACATCTTGAAACCTGCTCCGCCATTGGGATGTAGGTCGGAAGCTAACACCGCCGGACGGGTGGCCGCCCGGTAGGGAATCCTCTGAAATGACCCCCCACCTACGATCGATGGGGCCCGGAGCTGAGACCCTGTCCGCCCCCCGCATCGTTGATGCCCCTCGTTGATGCCTCTCGGTGATGCCTCCCGGTGACGACATCCCGCTGGCCCGGCGCAGCACGCCCCGTCCGGGCCGGCCGGCCTCGCTCCCCAGGAGGATCGCCCAGGTCGTGGGCACCGGCGCCCTGCTGGCCGGTGGTGTTGTTCTGCTGCTGATCGGCCCCCTGCGCACCTGGATCACCCCCACACCCGTGCCGGGTCTGTCCGCCCGCCTGGGGCCGGATGGTCGGCTGCTCGGCCACTTTCCCTACCCCGAAGCCGACCCCGCCGAGCTGGTGGCCATCGCTCCCGGCCTGTCGCTGAAGCCGGACGCGGCCCGGGCCCTGGAGGCCATGCGCGCCGCCGCCGATGCCGACGGTGTCGCGCTCACCGTGCTCAGCGCCTGGCGCAGCGTCGACCTGCAGAAGCGGCTGTTCTTCGATGTCAAGGCCGAGCGCAACCAGACCTCCATCGACCGGGCCCGGGTGAGTGCGCCGCCAGGCTTCTCCGAACACAGCACCGGCTTCGCCGTGGATCTGGGGGACGGCCGCCTGCCGGCCACCAACCTGATGGAGAGCTTCGAGACCACTCAGGCCTACCGCTGGCTCGAACGCCACGCGGCCCGCTTCCATTTCGTGCGCTCCTTCCCCCGGGGCAACCCCCAGGGGGTGAGCTACGAGCCCTGGCACTGGCGCTTCGAAGGGTCCACCGAAGCCCTGGAGATGTTCGAGCCGGCCCAGCGCCTGGCCCGCTGAACCGAGAGGTTCGGGGACCCGCTGCCGCAGCTTTGGGAGGGGGTGGGAGTAGGATAAAGAATCGCTTCAACGTTCGCCACATGTCCCACCGGGCCGGCGCGGCGGGGTTTCCCCGAAAACCCTGACGAAGCGTCAGAGCGCTGGTCGGTCCCTGTTCAGGGCCCGGGACTTCCCGTCCCGCCCACCCCAAACGCCCAGCTGAACGCAACGTTGGCAGCGACATGTCTTCTTCGTCTCGCCATCAACGCCCCGTTTCCCTGGAAACGACCACCGTCGATTCGATTCCGTCGAACCCCTTCCCACACCTTCGCAGGACGACATTCCCATGAGCGGCGACATCAAAGGCGCCCCGATACGCAATATCGCGATCATTGCCCACGTCGACCACGGCAAGACCACCCTGGTGGATGCCCTGCTCGAGCAGTCCGGCATCTTCCGCGAAGGTGAAGCGGTGCCCACCTGTGTACTCGATTCCAACGATCTGGAGCGGGAGCGGGGGATCACGATCCTCTCCAAGAACACCGCCGTGGATTACAACGGCATCCGCATCAACATCGTCGATACTCCCGGCCACTCCGACTTCGGCGGTGAGGTGGAGCGGGTGCTGGGCATGGTGGATGGCTGTCTCCTGATCGTGGACGCCAACGAAGGCCCCATGCCCCAGACCCGCTTCGTTCTCAAGAAAGCCCTGGAGAAGGGGCTGCGGCCCATCGTGTTCGTCAACAAGATCGACCGGGCCCGTGTCGACCCCGAGCAGGCGGTCGACAAGGTGCTGGATCTGTTCATCGAGCTCGGCGCCGACGACGACCAGTGCGATTTCACCTATCTCTTCGGCAGCGGCATGGGCGGTTACGCCAAGCCCGACATGGCCACCGAGAGCGACAACATGAAGCCGCTCTTCGACGCCATCCTGCGGCACGTGCCGCCGCCGGTCGGTGACCCCACCAAGCCCCTGCAGCTGCAGGTCACCACCCTCGACTATTCCGATTTTCTTGGTCGGATCATGATCGGCCGTGTCCACAACGGCACGATCGCCGGCGGCCAGAACGTCGCCCTGATCCGCGACGACGGCAGCATCAAGCG
>CAZBMT010000021.1:0-6816 GCA_964492645.1 uncultured Cyanobium sp.
ATCATCGCTTTGGCGGTGGCTGTTGCCATCACCTCCAGCCCCGACAGTGTGACGAAGGGGGTGGGGTAGCCGTCGCTGCCCTGGGCGACCACCGGTCCGAGCAGCACCAGCGCCCCCTTGAGCTCCTTGCGCAGGGAATGGCTCTTCCAGCGCTCGGGATCGAGCACCTCCCAGGCCGGCAGGCGCCGGAAGCTGCCCTCCGGGCCGTAGAAGTTCAGGGCGCTGTGGCGGTCGTCCTGGCGGCTGCGCTGGCCCCCCAGCCGCAGCAGGGTGGAGGAGAGGGTGCGTTGCCCCTCGGCGCCGCGGGCGGGCAGCACAACGCCTGCATAGGCCTCGGGGTGGCGGGTCGCCTCGCTGGAGGTGGCGGAGAGGATGTTGGTGAGCCCCAGGGCCCCGGTGCCGCCGATGGCCGCCAGGAAGCGCTCCGGCCGCACGAAGGTGAGGGCTCCGGCACCCTGGCTGTCGCTGGATTCGAGCATCTCGGCCGCCAGCGCCACCCGCCCGGGGTAGCGCCGCAGCCGCAGCTCCAGGGCGTCGTCATCGGCCGGCCCCTTGCCGCTGGGCCCCTCGAAGACCACGTTCACCGCCACGGCGCTGGCGCCGGCCTGCAGCAGCTTCTCCGCCACCATTCCGTAGGTGGCCCGGGGCCAGGGCAGGCTGCCGACGCCCTTCGCCCACTCCGGGATCCGGCCCTCCTCCTCGAACCAGTCGCCCTGCTGCAGGGTGGCGTCATCGACCGTGACCAGCACCACCTTCGGCGGTGGCCGCCGCGGGCCGCGCAGCAGCAGCAGCTGCTGCTCCACCCCCCGCTCCCAGACCCGCATCCGCGGCCCCGGCCAGCCGGCGCTCACCCCCACCCAGGCCAGCACGGCCACCACCAGGACGCGGAACGTGCGGCGTCGGGCCGTCATCGCGGCGGACTCCACAGCGTGCAGATGGCCACGGCCCGGCCGGAGCGCTCCATGCGAACGCAGTCAATGGCCCGGGCCCTGGGGCGGTTGATCAGGATCTGGGTGTGCAGGTCCGAGCCCATCCAGCGGGAGACGATCAGCTCCGGGTTCCAGGCGGCCGCCGGCATCGGGCAGGCGATCACCTCACTGGTGGGCGTCAGCCGGCCGCTCGCCGCCATGCGCTCCTGGAACGCCCCCCAGCGGGAGCGGTCGTGGTCGCAGTCGCGGCTGGCCAGCACCCCCTCCAGCACCGGCGCCAGATAGGCGGCGTTCGCGGCGGCCAGGGGCGCCGGCAGGGGCTCAAGAGCGGGTCGGCCGGCCTGGGCGCGGTAGCGGTTGATGGTCTCCACCAGGGGGTCACGGCTGAGCGACGGGCTGGGAGCGGTGGGGATCACCCCGGGGAAGCGGCGCTGCAGGAAGGACTCCAGCGCCGCCTGGCCGGGCAGGGGGGCCGTGAACCCCGCGAACAGCGGCCCCCGCAGGATGGCGGCGACGTCGTCGGCCGTCAGGGGTCGCTGCCGGAGCAGGGCCCCCTGGCTGGACAGCCGCAGCACGGTTCCCCCCGCCACGAGGATCGGCGGCCCGGCCAGGGGCCGTCCATCGGCGAGGGGCTGAAGCTCCACCGAGCCCTCCAGCACCGCCACCTCCTGGCCACCATCCTCGAGCAGGGTGATCAGGTAGTTGGTACCGCGGGTGCTCAGCCGCGAGGAGCGGGTGCAGCCGTCCTGCCGGCCGGACACCAGGATCTGGCCGCTGCTGAGCAGGAAGCAGGTGCTGCCGAGGCGCAGCTGGGTGAAGCGGTTGAGGCGGCCGGCGGCCCCACCGGCGAAGCCCAGCTGGCCGCGGCTCTTCTCGGTGCGTACCAGCTCGGGGGTGACCGCCCGCTCCCGCACATGGGCCTGGCGGCTCTCGATGAACAGCTCCGGGCCATCGAGGATCTCCTGCACCACCGCCGATCCCGCCGGGCTGGCCACGCTGCCGCTGGGCCAGACGAGGGCCGCCGCCAGGGCCGTCGACAGAAGCCGGTGGGGTCGGATCACCGGCTCAGAAGAAGCGCGGCAGGCCGAAGGGCAGCGACGGCGGACTGATCGGCACCGGCAGGTTCACCCCCGGCACCCGCGAGCGGATGTAGCTCTCCAGGGAGCCGTAGGCCGGCAGCGGCACCCGGAAGCCCTGGAACAGGGGACCGCCGAGGATGCTGTTGTAGTCGCTCACGCTGAGCCCCAGGATCGCCAGCACCACCCCGGCAGGCGAGAGGCGCAGCTTCTGCCCCGCCTCCACGGTGGTGGCGGGCTGGCCGGTGGGCTCGCCGTCGGCGAGGGGCTCCACCTCCACCGACCCCTCCAGCACGGAGATCTCCGCCTCCCCCGACTCGCTGACATCGAGCAGGTAGTTGGTGCCCCGCACGCTCAGACGGGCGGAGCGGGTGCAGCCGCTCTGCTTGCCCGACACCAGGATCTGACCCTTCTCGATCAGGAAGCAGCCCTGGCCCAGCCTGAGCAGGGCGAAGCGGTTGAGGCGTCCGGCGGCGCCGCTGTCGAAGCGGATCTGGCCCCGGCTGTTCTGGGTGCTGACCTTCTGGGGGGCGACGGCCCTTTCCTTCACCTTGGCCGTCTTGCCGTCGATGAACAGCTCGTTGCCATCGAGGATCTCCTGCACCACGGCGCTCTCGGAAGCCCGCACCGGCAGGGGCCCGAGGGCTGGGCCGACCAGGAGCACCAGGACGGGCAGGCTTGCCAGTCGCGGCAGGCTGGGGCGGCGCATGCGCTCGGGGCTCCGGGTCCGGACGGGCCCATTCTGGTCACAGGTCCCGCAAAACCATCCCCACCCCGGTGAAGCCGTCAACGGGCGCAGAACCGCACCAGCAGGCCCAGCCGGTTCTTCGGCGGCGCCAGCTCGGCCGGATCGAAGGGCGGTGCCGCGTCGACAGCCGCCGCCCGCATCATCACCGGCCGGAGGTCGCTGCCCTCCAGCTGCACCTCCAGGGGCGTCAGCCGGCTCAGGCCCACCGCCGCAGCCACCTCGCGGGCCTGCTCCAGGGCGTCCTGGTAGGCGGCCCGCAGCAGCTGGCGCCGCACCGCCGCGTCCAGGTTGCGATCGGCTTCGGTGCCCACCGGCGCCAGCCGCACCCCCGCAAGGGCCCCCACCTCCCGGATCAGGGGCTGCAGCCGCTCGGGCTGCAGGCGCCCGCTCACCTGCAGGCTGGCCGTCACCGCCGCCGGCCGGCGGCGGTCGGCGGGGCGTTCCCAGGTGCTCGGCGAGGTGACCCGCAGCTCCTCCACCTGCAGCTGCTGCAGGGCCCGGCGCACCGCCGCCAGCCGCTCCTGCAGGCTCTGGAGAGCAGCATCCGCCGTGGTGGCCTCCGCCTCCAGCGCCAGGGAGAACGACAGCCGGCGGGTGGGCCGTTCCTGCTCGGCGCTGCCCCGGGCCTCCAGCAGGGTGCCCTCACAGCGCAGCTGCACCTGGGCGACGGCGGCAGCGGGCCCGGTGGCGAGTGCCGCCAGACCCAGCAGGGCGGCGAGGGGACGCAGGACGGTCGGGCGCATGGCGGGGGAACGGCTGGAATCCAGCCTGCTCGCCGGCGGGGCCGGACGCCAGCATCGGCGGCAGGATGAGGCGATCGAAGCGAGCGCCTTGGCCCTGCTGCAGATCTGGTTCGGCGCCCTGGCCGCCACGGCCGGGCTGCTGGTGCTGGCCCGTCTCTGCCGCCACCGGGCCCTGCCGGCCGTGCCGCTGCGGCTGCCGCTGCTGGCGATCGCCGCCTGGGCGCTGCTGAGTTCCCTGCCGCTGCAGGGGCTGCCGCCGGTCTACCGGGTGTGGGTGGCGCTCACCGACGACCTGCTGCTCACCTACGCCGCCATCCTCCTGGCCCTGTGGGCCGTCCTGCAGGTGCCCGCCCACCTGGGCCTGTGGCGGCCGCCGCCGCAGCTGCTGCTGCAACTGCTCACCGTCGGCGGTGGCGCCCTGGCCACGGTGGTGCTGGTGCGCCAGTCGGCGCGGCTGGATCTGGTGGGACTGGTGACCACCTCCGCCGTGCTCACCGCCGTGATCGGCCTGGCCGCCCAGGAGTCCCTCAAGGACCTGTTCGCGGGCCTGGAGCTGCAGCTGGGGGACGAGTTCACCGAGGGGGATTTCCTCGAGCTGGATGAGGGCGTGCGCGGGGTGGTGGTGCAGGTGAACTGGCGGGACACCATGCTCCGCAACATGGACGGCCAGCTGGTGGTCGTCCCCAACAGCCTCGTCACCGAGCGGGTACTGCGCAACCTGGGCCGCTCCGGCGCCGTCAGCAACCGGTTCTGCGTGGGCCTCGACTACGACTTCCCCCCCGCCCAGGCCCGGGACCTGCTCGAGAGGGTGGTGCTGCAGCACCCCAGAGTGCTGCGCGAGCCCGCCCCCCGCATCCGCGTCAGGGAGTTCCAGGACAGCGCCATCGCCTACGAGCTGCAGGTGTGGCAGCGGGAACTGGGGGACGGCGCCATCGGCGACCTGCGCAGCGACCTGCTGGAGCAGATCTGGTACGCCCTGGCCCGGGACGGCCAGAGCATCCCCTTCCCGGTGCGGGAGCTGCAGCCGCGTCACTCCCGGGTGCGGCCCCAGCTCCCCGCCCGGCCCTCCCCCCAGCTGTGCTGCCAGACCCTGGCCAGCGAGGGCCTGTTCACCGACCTGAGCGCAGAGCAGCTGGAGACCCTGGTGGAGGGCAGCCACCTGTTGGCCTACGGCCCCGGCGAGGCGGTGGTGCAGGAGGGGGCCGAGGGGCGCTCGATGTTCCACGTGCTGCGGGGGAGCGTGGAGATCCTCAAGGAGCTGGAGCCGGGCCACACCGTGCCCGTGCGCCGGCTGGGGCCGGGCGAGGTGTTCGGCGAGATGACCCTGTTCCTCGACGCCCCCCGCAGCGCCACGGTGCGGGCCACCGAGGAGTGCCTGCTGCTGGAGGTGGGCCGGGACAGCATCAGCGGCCTTCTGGACGAGAATCCCGACCTCCTGGAGCGCTTCGCGGCCATGGTGCAGGAGCGGCAGGCGGAACTGCGGAGCCTCGACCGCGAGCAGCACACGGAACGCTCCAATGCCCTGCTGGACACCATGAGGCGCCTCTTCTACGCCTTCAAGGGCAGCTGATGGACGGACGCACACCACCCGGCGGCAGGCCGCCGACCTGGCTGGCCCGGCTGGGGGCCCTGCACCTGGGGGACGGCCTGCGCTCGCTCGTCCCCTACGCCGCCGCCGGCCTGCTGCTGCTGGCGCTGCAGCGCAGCCCAGTCAACGAGACCCTCAACCTGCTGCTCTATGACCTGGTCACCAGCCTGCGTCCGGCGCCGCCGGGCACGGACAAGCCGATCACGATCATCGGCATCGACGAATCGGACCTCGCCACCTACGGGTTCCCCATCGACGACAAGGTGCTCTGCGAGGCGATCGACCGGCTGCTGGACGAGGGGGCGGTGGCGATCGGCCTCGACATCTACCGCGACCAGGGGGTGGGCCCCGACCAGGCCTGCCTGCGGCAGCGCTTCCGCGACAATCCGCGCCTCGTCTCGATCTTCAACGTGGCCGAGGCCATTGGTCCGGTTCCGGGCACCCCGCCCGATCGACGCGGCTTCAACGATCTGGTGCTGGATGCCGACGGGGTGATCCGCCGCGATCTGGTGCATGTGGCGGGGCAGGACGAAGCCACCGTCTCCCTGCCCCTGCGCCTGCTGGAGGTGGGCCAGGGCCAGCGCAGGCTGCGGCAGCGACTCGAGCAGGGCAGCGAACCGGGCCCCTGGCTGGATCCGGCCTCGGGGGGCTACGACCAGCTGGATGCCGCCGGGTACCAGCAGATGCTGTCCTTTCACCGGATCGGCAGCTTCCACCTCTGGAACCTCCAGGATGTGCTCGGCCGCCGGCCGATCCCCACCGACCAGATCCGCGGCCACATCGTGCTGATCGGCAGCATCGCCCCGAGCCTGCGGGACCTCTTCCCGGTACCCCAGACCCGCTCCGCCCTCGGGGCGAGGCAACTGCTTGTGCCGGGCGTCGAGATCCATGCCCATCGCCTGGCCGCCCTGATGGACCGCGCCGTGGCCGGCGACCCGCGGCGGCTGCGCACGTTGCCCGACTGGGTGGAGCGTTTCGCCGAGGTGCTGGCCGTGGTGCTGGGGATCGCACTGGGGGAAGCCTTCAAGCTGCTGCGCGGCAGCGTGCTCGTGGTGGGACTGGTGGCCAGCCTGATGGTCGGTGGCGCCGTGCTGCTCCTCTACAACTACGTCTGGGTGGGCCTGAGCCTGCCCTTCACGGGTTTCATCGCCATGGCCGGTGCGGCCTGGGTGCGCCGGGGCGCCTCCAGCCAGAAGCAGCGCCAGCAGATCGAGCGGCTGCTCGGCCAGACCACCTCCCCGGCCGTGGCGCGCCAGCTCTGGAACCAGCGCGATGGGCTGCTCAGCGACGGACGTTTCGAGGGGCGCCAGCTGCCGGTCACCGTGCTGATGGCCGACACCTGCTCCTTCACCAGCGTCTCGGAACGGCTCAGCCCCGGCGAGCTGCTCACCTGGCTGAACCGCGGCATGGCCCTGTTCGTGCCCGCGATCACGCGCCGGGGCGGGATGGTCAACAAGTTCACCGGCGACGGCCTGCTGGCGGTCTTCGGCGCCCCCCTGAGCAGCGGCGAGGAGGCCGACGCCAAGGCGGCCATCGATGCCGCCCTGGCCATCCAGCGGGCCGTGGCCAGCCTCAACGAGGAGCTGGAGAAGGAAGGGCTGCCGGCGATGGCGCTGCGCATCGGCGTCCATTCCGGCCCCGTGCTGGCCGGATCGATGGGCAGCAGCGAACGGCTGGAGTACGCCGTGATCGGCGATGCGGTGAACTGCGCCGCCCGGCTGGAGAGCCTCGA
>CAZBMT010000021.1:6916-14985 GCA_964492645.1 uncultured Cyanobium sp.
CGTCGGCACCTTCACCGAGGGCAGGCTGATCAGGGTGATGCCCGGGCCGGAAGCCGGGAGGACCCGGCGCTGGCCCGAGGTCATCGAACCATCGGCAGTGCCGCGGTCGCTCAACGGGCGGAACGTGATCTCCAGGGGACTGGGGGAGGCGCTGGGACCTTCGAGCAGGCCGAGATAGCGGGCCTTGCCGGGGGCGAAGACGCTGCTGGAGGGCACCAGATGGGCCAGCAGGCGGCTTGAGCAGTCACCCCGGGTTCCTCCACCGACCCGGCGCCCCGGGAAGCTCTTGCGCAGATCGGTCTGGGCCTGCGCTCCCGGTGACTCGAGGGCAGCGAAGGGGACCAGGGCCAGCAGGGCGGCCGCAAACACTGAGAAACGGGATCGCAGCGAAGTCTCCTTGCCATGGATCTGGGCACGGGTCAGGAACGGCATCGGGTCATCAGCAACCTTTCTCTTCATTGAAACCAGAGGGGGGTAGAGGCCTGTCGAATGGCCAGCCAGGCCCACAGGAGCTTGGTGAGGATGTGAAGTGCTTGATCGAATGGCAGTGTCCAGAGACGTCGGCATTTACCCACGTCGATCAACACGTGCACAACCCATTCTGCCACACCCAACAGGGGTGACTGGGTGACCAGTCCCACCAGAAATCCATGGATGGCGGCATGGGAAGTGATCCACCACCCCCAGCCAAGGGTCACCCCGCAACCAGGGCACTTCTCTCGGGCCATACGGTCGCTCTGTAGCCCGAAATCCCCAACGAAATGGGCCATGGCCAGCATCAGAAAGATGTTAAAGACGGCTGGGAGGTCGGGCACTGAATGAATAACCGGGTTGGGCTGAGAGACGAAAACCTGGAGATGCTTAAGTTCTTGGCTGATGGCAACTTGCACGGCCCTGGTGAAGACTCACCAGGGAGTGCCAATCAACTGAACCCCCGCCCAGAAGTAGGGATGGGTCATTCCTGACGCGATGCGGCGTTGCTGGGATGGCGAAAGTCCCGTGAGCAGGGGAACGCCATCGGAGCCGATGACCTTGTCACCCTGAAGCCGCAACTTGCCAGTGGCCATGGCCTGGCGCGTGGCCCGGAGCGCCTCGGCTTTATACACCCCTCGATCAAGGTAACGATAGAGCTGGACAAAGAAGGCCGAGGTGGCGACATCATCGACGTACCAGAGTGTGCCAATCGCGCTGCGCGATCCGGACTGCAGGGCCAGACCGGCGAAGCCGAGCTCGCTGTCGCTGTCACCAAGGGCGGTTCGACAGGCGCTTAGGGCAAACAGCTCGAGTGGATTGTCACTTCGCTGTTGCCGCAACCCTGCAAACTCCGCAAGACTGATGGCGCCCGTTCCTGTGTAGATACGGGCCTGGGAAGGACCGCCGGGCTTGAAGTCAGCGTGGGTAGCCACATGCAGGCGCTCGTAGCTCCGGTCAGCAGCACGTTGCAGCAGCGCCTCCGGCGTGAAGCTCCGGTTCAGGAGGCGGTCGACGCCGACACCTTCCGGAATGCCGGCCAGTTCCTCCGGCACCAAGGGCAGCGGACTAAGCCCCTCGAATTCCGAGGCCCCTAACGCCAGTACCCGCCCTCGGTCGAGACGGGGAGGAGCGAAGGACGTGAGATTGAGGGACGGGGTAATCGAGAAGGAGAACTGATCGCCGAAAAAGTTGCTGCCGTCATGCAGGGCCGCGAAGGGAAGGCCCTGCAGCCCCCGGTCGGCGACCATCACCAAGGTGGTGATGCCCTTGGCCTTCAACTCCTGGGTCAACTGGGCGATGAGGACCTGATGAAGCTGCCTGGAAGGGGACTCGGGATTCTCCACCTGGAGGGGCTCAAGGCGAGCCAACTGCCGGTAGAGCGCCCGCAGCTGCTCACCGAATCGCTCCCTGGAGAGCTCAACCCGCTTGCCGACGGGTTCACCCTGACGGCTGATCAAGATGAGATCGAGGAACGCATTCGCCTGCTTCAGCGCATGACCGGCTGGGGCCGACTGACTTGGGGCAGCCACGTCCTTCTTCTCGGTGAAGGAAATCATCAGAACCGCTGGATTGAAGCGTTCTTCGTCTCTCCCTCCGGCTTGGGAAGCCTTCTGAAGCTGTTTCTGCAGTTCCTCCAGACGAAGAGTTTCGCCTGAATCCACCTCCGTACCCACATCTCCCAGGGTCTTACGCACGTCCTCCGTGCGCCTGCGATCTCCCTCCGAAAGGGCTGCATCCACTTGATCTGGGGACAGGGGCGTGGTGGTGAATGTGAGGGGGCCAGGAGCCTCCAGAGCCTCTTCGGTCAGGAGGAAGTCCGCCTCCGCCAGGTTCACCGCCAAAGTATCGGAACCAAATCCTCGGCGGCTGGCACTGAGGGAGGAACCGAAAGGAGTCGTCTGGGCCGAAGGAAAGATCAGAAATCCGAGTTCGGGCACAAACTGCAACTGAGGTGTCGATGTCGGCGCCGGTGTGGGCGTCGGCGTTGGCGCCGGTGTGGGCGTCGGCGTTGGCGCCGGTGTGGGCGTCGGCGTTGGCGCCGGTGTGGGCGTCGGCGCCGGTGTGGGCGTCGGCGTCGGGGTGGGCGTCGGCGTCGGGGTCGGCGTTGGCGCCGGTGTGGGCGTCGGCGTTGGCGCCGGCGCCGGTGTGGGCGTTGGCGTCGGCGTTGGCGCCGGTGTGGGCGTGGGCGTCGGTGTCGGCGTGGGTGTCGGCGTGGGCGTCGGCGTCGGTGCCAGGCCCCCGCGCAAGGCGACTGGGAACTGCGGATCTCCGGTGCTCACCACGCCCTGGAGCTGGAAGTCAGGGGGCAGGGAGATCTCGCCGGGGGCAAAGTCGCCGCTGATGGTGGCGGCTCGGATCAGATCGACGGGGGTGATGGCCGGCACAATCGGGGCTGACTCCACCAGCAGCCCCCCGCCGAGCCCCACAGCACCGAAGACGGAGATCAGGTCGGCCGTGGAGAGGTCGAAACGGAGCTGGCTGTTGTTCCCAAGCTGGAAGCTTCCTGCCTTGATCTGGAGCGATCCGATGGGATCGATCAGCGCAGGCGCTACACCTAAGGGGAGAAATCGTGCTGCACCAGAGGACAGCCCATTGATGAAGGTCCCCAGACCGCTCTTCACTTCGATCAGACCGGAGCCCTGGATGGTTCCTTCGTTTTGCAGGACGTCGGCCTTCACCTGCAGACTCGCGGAGCCCGATCCTTGCAAAACGATGGAAGAACCAGGGGAGAGAGCAGCACTCTGCATCTGAAGAGTGGCATCTGGAGCAATGAGGATGGATCCAGAATTCGATACCGCGGACAGCTGATTAAAACCAGACAGCTGAAGCTGAGCCCCAGATTGAACGGTCAGGCTGGGGCCACTGATGGTCGCTTGCTTGAGTTCAAGCGTTGCTCCATTCGAAACATTGATCAACGTGTTTTGCCCTGCCGCTCCCTCCCTGAACACCCCTCCCTCTATGGCGCTCGCCTGAGCCGACGGGCCGATGTTGAGCCGCCCATTCATGTAGGCCGTGACGTCGCGACCAGCCCCCTGAAAGTACCGTCTGGAAACATCCAGCACGGCGGGTCTGGCGTCACCAGGCTGGGATACCTGGACCCCCCCCAGGCTGGTTGAATTCCAGGCAAACCCTCCTGTGCGAACGGTTCCCGACAGAAGCTTGAAGGGGTCGACGGCACCCGTCAATTCGATGTTTCCGTCGATCTTGGCAGATCCCTGCAAGACACGCAGCGTTCCAGTATTGAGATCAACCGCACCTTTTTGCCAGCCAATCGAGCTCACCGGATCGGAAGGCTCGTTGAGCTTGCCGTACCAGAGCGTGACATCCAATAGGCCACCCTCCCTGGAACTGTTCGAGAATGCAACGGGATCAAGACCCGGAACATCAATGAAAATCCTTCCATCGGCCCGCAACTGCAGGCTGGAGTCCGTACCTGCCCGCTTTCGGATCGGAGCCAGAACGGAGATGGTCCCCGACTGGGTCCCGGCGGGATCGGTCGTGTCCACGATCACCGTCTGACCACCGTTGAGGGCGGCATTGATCAGCCCCACATCAATCAGCGAGGCGGAACCCGGCAGTCCCCCACCGGTCCCACCGGGCGGGGAACCGCCGCCGGATCCGGAGGGAACGATGGCGATGTCGCGGGGATCGATCAGCCAGGTGCCCCCCCGCCCCCGCGCTGCGGAAAGGTCGGGTGCGGTGGAGAGCACCAGGCTGCTGGCCGAAGTTTCGACGAAGCCACCATCGCCCCCCCGGGGCCCCCCCCGGGCGCTGATCACCCCTTGGACCTCGGCCCGCTGCCGGCCCAGAACCTCAATGGTCCCGCCCTGCCCCGCGCCGCTGGCATCGGCCCGCAGGCTCGAGTCGGCCATGACGACCCTGTCCCCGGACAGCCGGATGCTGCCGCCGGCGGCCGGTCCTGAGACCTCCACCGCGCTGTCCTGGAGCGACACTGCCTGCCCCAGCAGGGCGACGCTACCCCCAGGTGCCTGCAGCCTGGCTCCCCCCAGAAGCACGTGGCCGCCCTGGGCATCAAGCAGCAATCCGCTTTCCACGGTGAGCAGGCTGCCTTCGATGGCCAGATCTCCCGCAGCGGAAAGGCCGAGCTGTTGCAGGGTGGCGGGGTCGGTGCTGAGGCCTCCCTGACCCAGAACGGGGGCCCCAGCCAGAAGAGCGGCGGCGGCGGCCGTGGTGCCGAGCACATCAAAACGCCCCTCTCCCACCCGCAGGCTGGTGGCCGTGGTGAGGTTGAGTTGCTGGACATTGGCAAAGGTGCCGGTCCCACTGAGCCGGATTCCCCCCGGGGACAGCCAGACAAGGTTGGCCCGTTCACTCAGGGTGATGGCCTTGTCAATGAAGCTGCCCAGGGGATGGATAACGCCCACCATGACATTGCGGTGGCCCCCCACATCCAGCGTGACGCCAGTGATGCTGCCGCCCCTGGTATCGAAGGAGGAGAAGCGGTGAAAGAGGTTGGCCCCGGCGGAGGTGCCTCCGCTGATCGCACAGGCACCGCTGAAGCAGCTGCCTCCTGATTGGCCATTCACCACACTGCCCAGCCCCAGCACTCCACCGGTGGCGGTGATCTCGCCGGCGGCAACGGGTGCGGATGCCACGCCCAAGAGAACGACGGCACGAAGAGAGGCCAACCAACGCGAGGATTTCCAAACACCCGCCGAATCAGAACGAGCGATCCTCGTCAGTCCATCAAGCCATTGGTAGCTGTTGCTACTCAAAGGCCGACTCCTTTCGCAGACTGGCGGGTTATTTTTCCTGGCGCTGGTGACAGAAGCATGTCCTTGGTCATCATTCACGGATCATCCCTCACGCATCAGGAGCTACCCCGCCTGACCTCATCAACAACGCCGAACGCTACCAGCCTTTCCTTCTGAGCGAGAAAACCACCCCTTCCGATGCTGCTCCTTCTCGCCCAGTTGGTCGCTCCGCCCTTACAGGATGGTCCGGTCCGACTACCAGGTCCTCCCCGTCCTTTGGAGCGGCCATCCCCCGACAAGACCCAGCCTCCTGCCCCCGTGGACGTCGGGCCCCTTGAGGCACCACCCGTGCGCGATCCGGATGGCAACCAGCCGGGCCCCGCCACCCAGGAACCGTCGTCCCAGGCACCCACTTCCGGGCCGATGAGCCCCCTGCCCGAGATCCGCGGGCTGACGCTCTACAGCTCCGAGCAGGTGCACAGGCTCCTTGCCGAGTGCAGCAGGATCGCAGACCCCCAGGAGAAGCTAAAGGCCTGCGCCGCTGCCCTCAGCGCCAGGCTGGTCTTCGATGGGTATGTGAGCAGCCGGGTCTACGTGGTGAGCGAGCCGGCGCCGGGGTACCTCGACGTGGTGGAGGGTCGGATCGTCAGCATCCAGGTGACTGGCAAGGATGCCTGGCTGAACCGTCGTGTCGGACGGCTGCTGCGCCCCCTGCGGGGGGGAATCCTGCGGCTTTCCACGGTGGAGCAGCAGTTGCAGCAGCTCAAGCGGCAGCCAGGGATCGAGAGCGTGCGGGGCACCCTGGCGCGGCTTGGCAGTGATCCCTCCGAAGGGGTGTTCCGCGTCGCGGTGGAGCCGGCCCGCGAACCCTGGCAAGGGGATCTGGCCCTGCGCAACGACGGCACCAGCGGCTCCGGCGAGTTCCGGGCCGTGGCCACGCTGCTCAAACCCAGCCTGCTGCGGCGAGGGGACACCCTGCTGATCTACGGCGAGCTGGATGCCACCGACACCCCTGAACTGGGCGCGGCCATCGCCTCGGTGAGTTACACCTACCCTTTCAGCGACACCTTCAGCCTCACCGGTGGTTTCGGCTTCAGTCGCCGCAACCTGGTTGAGCTGCCGCCGCCGGTGGATGGGTTCTCCACCAGCCAGTTCCAGGCCCTGGCCCAGTTTGAATGGGTGTTCAGCGAATCCCTCAGCCAGCGCTGGAGCGTCTTCGCCGGCTACAGCAACAGCCGCAGCAATACCTACGAGCAGGACACCGCCCTGCCGGCCGCCGTCCCCGAGAGTGTCCGCAGCCCAGCCGGCGGCTACCTGCGCTTCGGCGTCAACGCCAGCGGGCTCAGCCGAAATGCCAGCTGGAATGGCAGTGCCTACCTGCTGCAGGGGGTCACGGCCGCGACCCCGGCGGTCCAGCGCCAGCAACTGGCGGAGGCTGGCATCGCGGTGGGCGGGGCCACGGCCATCGGTGGCTTCCTCTCCGGCTCCTGGACCGTGGCACCCCGCTGGCAGATCAACCTGCGGACCGCCGCCCAGCTGGCCTTCGCCCCGCTGACCTCGTCGATGCAGTTCACCCTCGGCTCCGATGTGGGGCTGCGCGGGCTGCCCGGCCAGCTGGTCAGCGGCGACAGCGGCTGGCTGGCCAGCACCGAAGCGGTCTGGACCTTCTGGAACGGCAAGACCAGCGCTCTCCAACTCGTGCCGTTCATCGGCGCCGGCGGCATCCGCACCAACTTCAACGGGGGCTCCTTCCGCGACACGGTGGGCTCCGGTGGGGTGCTGGTGCGCTGGCTGGCCAGCGACAACTGGACCCTGGAACTGGGCTGGGCCCAGCCCTTCTCCACCACCGACAACCTCGGGGTCTGGAACGACTGGCTGCTGGGCCAGGGGCTCTACACCCGGGTGAACTACCGCTTCTGAGCCACGGCCGGCGAGCCTCAGGCCCCGGCGAGCTGGGCGGCCAGCAGCCGGCGGGCCTCCGCCAGCGCCCCATCGAGGGCGGCGCCGTCCCGGCCGCCCGCCTGGGCAAGCTGGGGCCGGCCGCCGCCGCCACCGCCGCAGAGCCGGGCGATGCCGCCGATGAAGGCCCCCGCCTTGGCCCCGGCGGCCACCACCGCTCGACCGAAGGCCGCCACCAGGACCACCTTGCCCGGCTCCGCCGGGTCCGGCAGGCCGCCGAGCACCACGGCCGCCCCCTCCCCGAGCTGCTGCTGCAGGCGCTGGGCCGCCTCCTGGAGACCGGCACCATCGACGCCGTCGAGGCGCTCCACCAGCAGCCGATGGGTGCCGAACGCTTCGGCCCGCTCCGCCAGGGCACTGGCCTTGGCCGCCGCCAGGGCCCCCCGCACCGCCGCCAGCTCCTTGAGGCTGGCGCGCAACTCCTCGCCCTGGAGGGCCACCCGATCGAGGATCTCACCGGGTTGGGCCTTGAAGCGGTCGGCCAGCTCCCGCACCACCCGGTCGCGTTCCCGCAGGTAGGGGAGCAGGGCAGGACCCGCCACGGCCTCGATGCGGCGGATGCCCGCCGCCACCCCGGTCTCGGCGACGATCCGGAACAGGCCGATCTCGGCGGTGTTGGCCACGTGGGTGCCGCCGCAGAGCTCCATCGAGACGCCGGGCACGTCCACCACCCGCACCACCTCCCCGTACTTCTCCCCGAACATGGCCACGGCCCCGGCGGCCCGGGCCCGCTCCAGGGCCATCTCCGCCACCTCCAGGGGGTGGGCCTCGACGATCCAGCCGTTGACCAGGTCCTCGATCTGCTCCAGCTCGGCCGGGGTCAGGGCCCGGGGGCAGTGGAAATCGAAGCGCAGCCGGTCGAAATCCACCAGGGAGCCCGCCTGGGAGACCCCGTCGTCGACGACCTGCTTGAGGGCCGCC
>CAZBMT010000022.1:0-14656 GCA_964492645.1 uncultured Cyanobium sp.
GTCTCCACCACCGATTCCATCCACTTGACAACGGTGCGGGTGACGGCCGGATCCAGCAGCTGGACGCCCGTGGGTGCGGTGGCGCTGGCCAGGGCATCGCCGGAGCGGAGCCCGCGGGTGATGTGGGGGCTCACCAGCCGGCCGCCGTTGGCGAGCATCCCGTGCAGCTGCAGCAGCTTGAGGGGGGTCAGGGAGAAACCCTGGCCGAAGGCGGCGACCGCCGGCTCGATCGGCGCCGAGGTGAACTCGCTGCGGCTATTGAGCTGGCCGGCCACGGCCCCGGGCAGGTCGGTGTCCGGCATCTCGTCGATGCCGAAGGCCCGCAGCCAGTGCCAGAAGCGATCGCGCTTCACCTGGGCCATGGCCTTCACCATCGCCACGTTGCTGGACACCTGCAGCACCATGGGGAAGTCGATCAGGCCGTTGGCGCGACGGTCATGGTTGAAGATCGGCCAGCCGCCGATGGTCAGCTGGCCCACGTCGTTCACCCTGTCGGTGGGGCGGATCGCCTTCTCCTGCAGGGCCAGGGCCAGGTTGATGGGCTTGAAGGTGGAGCCGGGCTCGTAGAGATCCTGCACCGACCACTCGCGGAACAGGGCGGGGTTGTAGCTCCAGAACCGGTTGGGGTCGTAGGTGGGGGTGGAGGCCAGGGCAAGGATTTCGCCATTGCGGGCATTCATCACCAGGGCCGCCCCCTGCTTGGCGCGCCACTGCTTCACCTGCCTGGTCAGGGTCTGCTGGGCCACCTGCTGCAGACGGGCATCGAGGGTGAGCTGGAGGCGCAGGTCGTCGCCGTAGAGCGCCCCGGCCTGGAGGCCGTCGGGCAGGGGGGTGCCGTCGGCGCCGCGGCGCATGCTCAGCGTCACCTCCTGGCGGCGCAGGTCCCGGTCCCGGCTCTGCTCCAGCCCCGCCTGGGCGACCCTCTCCAGGTTGAGGAAGCCGACCACGTTGGCGAACAGGGACCCCTGGGGGTAGACGCGCTGGGGGTAGGCCTCCAGATCGAGGCCGCTGATGCCGAGCTCCTTGACCCGGTTCGCCGTTTCCGGATCCAGGCCGGTGGCGAGCTTGACGCCGCTGCGGCGGCTGCCGATGGTCTGCAGCAGGTCGGCCGGCGGCTGGGCCAGCACCTTGGACAGCTCCCTCACCACATCGGCGGGGGGGCGAATGCGCTGGGGCTCGTCGCCGGGAAGGTTGAAATAGCGCGGGTGGGCCCAGAGGGTGAAGCGCTGCTCATCGAGGGCCACCAGCCGTCCCATGCGGTCAACGATGGTGCGCCGCTTGCCGATGGGGGTGATCGCATGGGTCTGGATGGCCCTTGCCCGCGCCTGGAGCTGGGGCGCCTGCACCACCTGCAGCCAGGCCAGGCGTCCCGCCAGCCCGACCAGGGCCGCGCAAAGCAGGAGGTAGACGGTGATCATGCGGCCGGTGGGGATCGGCTGGATCTCCACGACCCGACGGGTTGCCGCCCCCCGGGGTCGGCGTCCGCCCCCGTCGGCGGTCGCCGGGTGGCCGCCTTCGCCGGCTCCGGAACGGGAGGCGGGAGGCATCAGTAGCCGGCCGGGATGGCCCGCAGCTGGAAGCCGGCCAGCAGCGGCAGGGGGGCGCCTGCACGGCTGCTGCGGGGCTCAGGCAGATGGATGAGCTTCGAGCTGCTGGTGGGCTCCAGCAGGCCGGGGCGCCGCACCAGGCTGAGGTGATGCTGCTCGAGCAGGGCGGACGACTCCTGCATGCGGTGCTCGAGGGTCTTGGAGGCTTCCAGCTTGGCGAAGCTGTAAGCCCACTGGTTCTGCCAGTGCAGGGTGAGGGCGCTCAGGCCGAGCATGGAGAGTCCCAGCCCAACGAGGGCTCCGCTGCTGATCCGGTGCAGGCCGGCCAGCCAGGGAGCCTGGCGTTCGATCCGGCGCGCCGAGAGGGACCCCTCGATCAGCTGCAGGGGCCTCTGCAGGCGCCTCGCATGGGACAGCGGATTCTGGCTGCGTCGTGGGGCGGGGGAGGCGGCCAAGGGACCTGAAGGGGGCTGCGCAAGTGAACCACCCATCGGGGACCGCAGCAAGCGGTGTCAGTCGGCAAGAAAGAGGAGATTCATGAAGGTCATGCCGTTCCAGAGGGCGTGCATCAGCACGGCGCTTCCCAGGCGGCCGCTGCGCCAGCGCAGCCAGCCGAGGCCCAGGCCGAGCACGAACAGCGGGGCCAGTTCCGACAGGCTCAGATGGGCGATCGCGAACACGGAGGCGCTCAGCACCACCGCGCCGGCTCCGCCGAGCCTCTGGCCCGCCACCGGCAGCAGCACGCCCCGGAAGAGGAGCTCCTCGAACAGGGGGGCCACCACCAGGGCGGTGAGGGCGAAACAGGCCAGCGCCAGGGGGTCGGCGCTGGTCAGGACGAGATCGAGCAGGGGATTGCTGCCTCCCGGGTCGGCCCAGAGCCTGTCGATGGCCCAGCTGGAGGCCGTCACCACCGGCAGCACCATCAGCAGGCTGGCCAGCGCCCCGCCGAGGGCGGACCCGGCCGGCCGCCAGCGCCACTGCAGCCAGCCCCCCGCCGGAGGAGCCCCCCGGCGGGGCAGCATCAGGGCCAGCAGCAACAGCGGGGCTGCCATCAGGGCGGCGTAGAGCACCAGCACCTCGATGCCCTGGCTGAGGGCCCGCGGGGCGTCGAGGCGCTGCAGGGCGATCCGAAGCGGCGGCTGCACCACCATCGGCACCAGGACTTCGCCGAGCACCACGAAACCGCCGGCGATCAGCAGGGTGACATCGACGGGACTCAGGGGCGGGCCCACCAGCGGCGGCGCCGCAGGCAGCCGCTGCCGCCAGGCCAGCCAGCCCTGGTGAAGCAGCAGGGCGGCCCCCACCATCAGGAAAAGGGCCGGCAGGGTTGTCACCGCCAGGAGCATCAGCAGCAGCCTCCGGGAGCGCTCCTCCGCCGGACAGGCGCCCGGGTCCCCCGGCAGCTGTTCGCAGACCAGCTGCTGCACCATCAGGGGAGCCGACCAGGGGGCGAGCAACTGCCGCCGCTGCTCCGCCGCCACGGGCCGTCCGTCGAGCAGCGCCTTGATCAGGGGACGTCGCACGGCGTCCACCTGGGTCATCAACTGCCGCAGCTCGGTGCCGTCGTCCATGGCCGCCGCGGTCCCGGCCTCGCGCTCCAGAAGGGCGCGTTCGAGGCGGCGCAGGGCCAGCGGCGGTTCCTCGGCGGCCTCCATCTGGCGCCGGAGTTCATCGCCGAGCTCCCGGCGCGGGTCCTCCCCGGTGAGCAGCGGCCGCAGCCCCTCCGGAACCGCCTCGGCTGCCAGGGCGGCCAGCTCGAGCTGCCGCAGGCTGAGGGAATCGACCACCGATGGGCGCTCGAGGCTGTCGATCAGCCCGCCCACCCAGAGCAGGGCGCACAGCGCCAGGCTGAGCAGGGCCAGCAGGCTCTTCCAGCCCGGGGGGGAGGCGGGCGGTCCGGATCGGGAAGGGGCTCCGTTCAACCGGACCACCTCGGCGGCGAAGGGTGCTGATTCTCCCCTGCGCCCGGCCACAGCCCGTCCCATACGATGGCTGCGCCTGCGCCACAAGCACCTTGCCCCTTCGCATCGTGCTGGTCCGCCACGGGCTGAGCAGCTTCAACCTGGAGCACCGCATCCAGGGCCGTGACGACCTCTCCAGCCTCACCGAGGACGGGCAGCTCCAGGCCCGTCGCACGGGGGAGGCCCTGGCGGAGCTCGAGTTCACAGCGGTCTACAGCTCACCGCTGCAGCGGGCCAGCGCCACCACGGCCGCCCTGCTGGCCAGCCACGGCTCGCCGCTGGCCCCCGTCTACGACGACGATCTGCTGGAGATCGACCTGGAGCCCTGGAGCGGATTGCTGCGCAGCGAGGTGCGGGCCGTTGATCCCGAGCAGGAACGCCGCTGGCGCGAGGCCCCCGAGACCATGGAGTTGCAGCGTGCCGACGGCTCCACGTTCCGCCCGGTGCCCGAACTGCTGGAGCAGGCGGGCCGTTTCGCCGACAGCCTGCTGGCCCGCCACGGCGATGACGACACCGTGCTGGTGGTGGCACACAACGCCATCCTGCGCTGCCTGGTGCTGCACCTGCTCGGCCTGCCGGCGAGCGGCTTCCTGCGCCTCAGGCTCGACAACGCTTCGATCTCGGTGCTCAATCTGGTCCGCGGCGAGGGAGGGCGCCCGGCGGTGCAGCTGGAATCCCTCAACGGCACCGCCCACCTGGGCACGGCCCTGCCGCCGGCCGGACCGGGGTGCCGGTTGCTGCTGGTGCGCCATGGCGAGACCGACTGGAACCGGGAGGGGCGCTTCCAGGGCCAGATCGACATCCCCCTCAATGGCCACGGCCTCGCCCAGGCGGAGGCGGCGCGGGCCTTCCTGGCGCCGATCCCGCTGCAGCGCGCCTACAGCAGCGACATGGCCCGCCCCCTGCGTACCGCCGAGGTGATCCTGGGCTCCCAGCCCGGCGTGCCCCTCACCACCACCCGGGGGCTGCGGGAGATCGGCCACGGCCTCTGGGAGGGCCGGCTGGAGAGCGAGATCGCCGCGGGCTGGCCCGATCTGCTCGCCGCCTGGAAGCGCACCCCCGAGACCGTGCAGATGCCCGAAGGGGAGACCATCGGTGAGGTCTGGGACCGGTCGCTGGACGCCTGGAACCGGATCGTCGCCGGACTGGATCCGCAGGAATCGGCCCTGGTGGTCGCCCATGATGCGGTCAACAAGACCATCCTCTGCGCGCTGCTCGGCCTGACCCCCGCCGACATCTGGGCCATCAAGCAGGGGAACGGCGGGGTGACCGTGATCGACTATCCCCGGGGGGCGACGGCGCCGCCGGTGGTCAGCGCCCTGAACCTCACCGCCCATCTGGGGGGCGTGATCGACCGCACGGCCGCCGGCGCCCTCTAGCCCGCCCACCCCTCCGAGGCCTCTGCCATGGTCCGTCAGCTGCTGATCCGCGGGGTGACTCTGCTGGAGGCCCCGGGACGGCCGCCGCGGCGGGCCGACGTGCTCCTGGAGGACGGGGTGCTGCGGGCGATCGATCCGGAACCGGGCCTGGTCCCCGGGGGAGGTGCTGCCAGCTTCGACGCCGAGGGCTGCTGGCTGGGACCGGCGCTGGTGGATCCCCACAGCGTGCTGGAGGATCCGCTGCAGGGACGGGCCGAAACCCTGGCCAGCCTGGCGGCGGCCGCCGCCTCCGGCGGCTACGGCACCGTGGCCCTGCTGCCCTGGGCCTCCAGCTGGCGCGACCGGCCCGAACGGCTGAGCTGGAGCTGGCCGGAACCGATGCGCCTGCTCAGCTGGGGCAGCTTCAGCATCGATGGCCTCGACCGGGACCTGGCCCCCCACGGCGACCAGTTGTCCGCCGGTGCCTGCGGCCTGGCGGCCGGGGCGGCCCTGCCGCCGCTCGATCTGCTGGAGCGCGGCCTGCGACTCGGGGAAATGGGGGACCGGCCGGTGCTGCTGCCGCCCCGGGATGGTTCCCTGGCCCGGCGGGGGTTCGTGCGGGAGCGGGTGGAGGCCCTGCGGGCGGGCTGGCCCCTCGACCCCCCCGCCAGTGAAACCCTCCCCCTCGAGACCCTGCTCACCCTGGCCGACGACCTGCCCGCCGCGGGCCTGCGGCTGATGAATGTCTCCACCGCCGAGGCGGTGGCCCGGCTGCGGCGCCATGGCCATCCGCCGCTGGCCTCGGTGGGCTGGTGGCATCTGGTCGCCGACAGCGGCGGCCTCGATCCCGCCGATGAGGGCTGGCTGGTGGAGCCGTCCCTGGGGGGGCCGGACGATCGGCGCGCCCTGATCGAGGCCCTGGCCGACGGGGTCATCGCTGCCGTCGCGGTGCACCACGTCGCTCTGGATGCGGAAGAGGAGCTGCTGCCCCTCGACCAGCGACGCCCCGGCGTGGCGGGTCACGGCCTGGTGCTGCCGCTGCTGTGGGAGGAACTGGTGGGACGCCGGGGCTGGCGCCCGGAGCAGCTCTGGCAGGCGCTCTGCTGGGGGCCGGCCCGCTTCCTCGGCCTGCCGGAACCGGCCCTGGCGGCTGGCACGGGCCGGTGGCTGCTGTTCGATCCCCGGCGCTCCTGGCGCTGGGAGGACGCTCCCAGCGGTTCCCTGGCGGCCAACCGGCCCTGCCGGGGGAGGGCGCTGCAGGGACGGATTCTGGCCAGTGGCCTCAGCGAGCCGGCGTGCTGGGCTCTGGCAGCGGACCGGCCGAACTGAACGGGAAGAAGCGCCAGAAGGCGCGCCCGATCAGTTCGGATTCGGGCAACAGCGGTCCGCCCGGCCAGAAGCGGGCATCCCAGCTGTTGGCCCGGTTGTCGCCCATCACCACCAGATGGCCCGGAGGCACCACCACGTCGATGGTGCGGCAGGGGCCGACCCCCTGGCGATCCACCGGGCAGTAGTTCCTGACGTAGGGCTCGTCGAGGGGCCTGCCGTTGATGCTGACCCGGCCGCGGGGGTCGGCCACCACCCGTTCGCCGGGCAGGCCGATCACCCGCTTGATGTAGGCATCGCAGGCCGGCTGCTGGACCCCGGGAAGGGAACCGATCAGGGGCAGGTTGACCAGCAGGCAGCGCAGCGCCCCCGGCTTGGTCGGCCCGGTGAGGATCGGATCGAAGTGGTATGGGGAGCGGAACACCACCACCTCGCCGCGCCTGGGGGGGCGCTGGCGGAAGGACAGCTTCTCGACCAGCAGCCGGTCCTGGAGCTGCAGCCCCGGCAGCATGGAGCCGGAAGGGATGTAGCGGGCCTCAAGGAGAAACTGGCGGATGCCCAGGGCCACCGCCAGGGTGATCAGGACGCTGCGCCAGAAGGCCCAGGGGCTCTCCTCCTGCTCCTCCTGGCGACGCTGCGGCCCCGGGGGAGGCGTCGGCTCGTCGTGGGCGCCGTGGTCGGCCGATGGATCCGAGGGGCTCAAGGGGTTCGTGCGGCAGGTTCCATGGTCGGGAGGCAGATTAGGCACGCACCCGCCCGCCGCGTCCCCGATGGCACGCCCACGCTGGCACCAGAGCCTGGCCGCGCCCTCGAGCCGGCTGGGCCGGCGCTGGGATCGCTTCGTGGCGCTCTGGGCCGCCCTCAACCTGCTCTGGGTGGCCTTCGACATCAGCTACATCCCCCTGCGCACCTTCTGGCTGCAGCGCAACCTCTACCCGCTGCCGTCGGTGCCCCTGGCGGTGCCGCTCACCTTCATTCCCGACATCACCCCCTGGGTCGATCCGATCAAGGGGATCGAGCCGCACCGGGAGACCCAGGCCTACCTGCGCCAGTTCGACCGCCTGGATGCGGCCCTGAGCCAGGGGCCCCCGGGAGCGACCACCCCGATCCAGCGCCAGCTGCTGGCGGAGCAGGTGCGGCTCACCGCCGAGATGATCGATTCCAACCCGATGCTGGCCTCGGGCACCTCCGGAACCCTGGAGAAGATCAAGAACCGCCTGCGCCAGCGGGCCGACCGGGACTCGGCCAAGCAGGCGGCGGCGCTGCTGCTCAGCCCGGCCTGGATCGATGACCATCCCTGGTCGCAGGAACGGCTGTTCTGGCGCCAGCAGGTTCTGCCCCTGGTGGCCACCACCTACTGGCGTTCGATCGATGAGAACGGCCGCCCCACCGACCACTTCTGGCGCTACGACCTGCTGCTCTTCCAGAGCGTCTTCGCCCTCGACATCCTGCTGCGGGCCATCCGGCTGCGCCGCCGCCTCCCTGGCCTGAGCTGGGGCCGGGCCCTGCTGCGGCGCTGGATCGATCTGCCCCTGCTGCTGCCCTTCTGGCGCTGGCTGCGGCTGGTGCCGGTGCTGGAGCGGCTCCACACCAGCGGCCTGATCAGTATCGAACCGCTGCGGGCGGTGATCAGCCGGGCCGTGGTGGCCCTGCTGGCGGTGGAGCTGTTCGAGGTGCTGGCCCTGCAGCTGATCGACGGCCTCCAGCAGCTGATCCGCTCACGCCGCTGGCCGACGCGGATCCGGGCCCTGCGCAGCCATCAGATGGTGGTCAGCAACGACGAGCGGGAGCTGGTGGAACTGGTGCGCATCTGGGGCCCTCTGCTGCTGGTGCGGGTGGCACCGCGCCTGGCCCCCGAACTCCAGGGGGTGCTCGGCCATGCCCTGCAGCAGAGTCTGCAGAGCACCATCGTGCCGCCGGGCCTGCGCCAGCTCCAGCCCCTGCTGCTGGTGGAGAAGGGACTCAGCCGCCAGCTGGCCGAGGGGATGGTGGAGAGCCTGCTCGACCTCACCCGCAGCACCGGGGAGCGGCTCAGCCGCCGCGACGACCAGCAGCTCGAGCTGCTGCAGCGCTGCATCGACCGCTTCTGGGAGGAACTGGCCGAGGCGCTGGAGAGCGGTCCGGCGCTGGAACGCTCCCAGCAGCTGCTCTGCACGTTCCTCGAGGAGTTCAAGGGCAATTACCTGAGCCAGATCAGCCGGGCCGGGATCGAAGGGCTGATCGAGGAGCTCGACCAGCTGATGGTCAAGGGATCCCAGGAGCCCCTGGAGCGCAACGGGCCCAGTTAGCCCAGCAACTCCTCCCACTCCTCGGGACGGAATCCGGTGAGGATGCTCCCGGCGGCGGTAACCAGGAAGGGACGCTTGATCAGACGCCCGTCGGCCGCCAGGGCGGCCAGGGCCTCGTCCCTGTCCATCGCCTTGACGGTGGCGGCCCCCAGGGCGCGGTAGCTCTGGCCGCTGGTGTTGAACAGACGGCCGAAGCCCCCGAGCTGGTCGTGGGCCGCGGCCAGCAGTCCCGCGGAGGGCGGGCTGGTGGTGATGTCGACGGCGTCGAAGGGGATCTGCCGGTGCTTCAACCAGGCCAGTGCCTTGCGGCAGGTGCCGCAGCTGGCGTACTGGTAGACGACGAGCCTGGCCCGGTCGGCGGCCATGGGGCCTACTTGCGGCCGACCAGCGCCTTGAGGGCCCCGACGAGGCTGTTGGAGCCCTTGCCCACACCGGCATCCGGCCTGGTGCGGATGGTCACGTCGCCGTTGACGGTGGTGCGGCAGCTGAGGCGGTAGCTCGCGGGCCGGTCCGCCAGGTAGACCTCCTCGACGTCGCTGCGGGGGGAGAGGTTGCGAGCCCCCTCCACCACCTCCACGACGCAGGTGCCGCATTGGCCAAGGCCACCGCAGTTGTTGAGGTTGTTGAGGCCGGTGTAGGGATTCACGCCGGCATCGAGGGCCGCCTTGCGGAGATTGGCCCCTTCAATGCAACCAACCTGCTGGCCTTCCTTTTCGAAACGGATGGTGGGCACGGTCGATCGGGGGCGAGGGGCGCCGCCCAACTTAGGTCACACCACGTCCGTTCGATCCCCGTTTCGTTGCCTTGAGAAAGGATCGGGAGGCTCGGGACGGGCTGCCTACGATGGCCGGGTTGCCCGCTGACCTTGCTCTCCTCCGACTCCAACCCGGCCCGGCAAGGCACCTACGACCTGGTGGTGCAGCAGCTGATCCCCGGATACGCCAGCCTCGCCCGCCTCTCGGTGGCGCTGCTCTCCTCCTCCCCACTGGCTGCGTGCCGGGACGCCGCCGTGCTGGTGGCGGGATGCGGTACGGGGGCCGAACTGCTGGAGGCCGACGCCCTGCGGCCGGACTGGCAGCTCACGGCCATCGACCCCTCGGCGGAGATGCTGGCGGTCGCACGGCAGCGGCTGCAGAACCGGGGCCGGATCGCGTGGCATCACACCACCGTGGAGGAGCTGGGGGCCGAGGCCTGCTTTGACGGCGCCCTGTCGGTGCTGGTGCTGCAGTCCCTCCCCGACGACGGCACCAAGCTGGCCTTCCTGTCCGCCCTGGCCCGCAGCCTCCGGCCCCAGGGGCAACTGGTGCTGGTCGACCTGATGCGACCCGAGCGCTCCCCCCTCTCGGCCCAGGTGGCGCAGGCCTGGCAGTGCTTCCAGCGGGCCAGCGGGGTGGATGGCGAGCCGGTGGATCTCACCGCCCAGATCCAGGGGTTCCACCCCATCGGCATCGCCAGGCTCACCGCCCTGGCGGAGGCCGCTGGCCTCAGCGACCCGGCGCCGTTCTTCCAGGCCCTGGATTTCCAGGGTTTTCTGCTACAGCGACGGGCCTGAAGCGACGATCCCCCGACTCCTGCTGGCCGGGAAGCAGGGGACGGTCCATGAGCACACCGGCCAGGGGCACGAGCAGGGTGATCAGACCGAGCAGGACGCCTCCGAGGGCGCCGAAGGGCTGGTCGAAGAACAGGGCCGCCGTGTCACTGGGGGATGTGCCGCTGGCTCTGCCGCTGCGGCTGGGGCCTCCGGAAGCGGAGGGACGGGGGAGGGGATGTCGGGGGCCCGGACTGTCGGGGTCTCCGCCGGACTCGACCTCACCGGTGTCGGGGCTGGGGGAGAGACCGGCGGGAATGGTCCCCGGGGTGCTGATGTCGGGGAGCGTGGCCGGGGAGGCGGGGGCGGCGCTGGTCCCGCCATGGGAACCGTAACGGGACTGGGGGCGGCCGGGTCGGACGTGATCCATGCGTTCGTGCAACGGAAAGGCCCGGTGCACTGGACGGAGAACAAAGGTGATTTGGGTTGATTGTGCCACCGATCCGTTCGATCCGCCCCCGCTGGCGACAGAACGACAGGACGGCGGAACTCAACAACGCTGGACCGACGCGACGACCGACCCTCAGGCCGCCGGGCGGGACTGGGAGTGCCGGTGCAGGTGCAGGTCGGCGGGAGGGACCTCGGCTCCATCGAGTCGGGCGCGGATCGCCCGCAGCTCCTCCAGGATCGAGGCCAGCAACTGCTGGGTGGCGGTGGAGGGCGAATTGAGCACCTCGACCGTCACTTCCTTGATGCGCAGCACGTCGCGGGCGAAGCGGGCCACTTCGTGGGGGTGGAAGACCAGTGGCTCCTTCTGGTCGCTGCGGTATTCGGGATTGAGCTTGCGGGGATTGAAGGGGGGGTTGAGATTGCGGGGATCGGTGTTGGTGTAGCGGTACACCGAGGCGCGGGAGCGGTTCAGGGAGCGCTGAACGTCATCGATGCCGATCAGGGTTTCGGTCTCGGTGCGGGATTCCCCCTGCAGGGCCAGCGGCACGGCCGGCGAAGCGGTGGAACCGCCCGCTGCTGAGCCGACCTGCGAAGGGTGAGCAAGCATGAGACTGTCGTTGGACGCACTGGACTGACGGCCGACATTAGCAGAGTTTTCCGTCGCCGACCTTCCCATCGCCATGGTTGGTTCGGGGGCAATGCCGTTGCGGCAGCGTGCTCCCGGCGCCAGGTGTCGGGCTCGTCGGGCCGGTGGTGATAGCGTCCAGCGCCGAACCCGAACTTCCTCGCATGCGCGTCTCCCGCCTGATGCTGGTGACGCTTCGCGACGACCCGGCCGACGCCGAGATCACCTCCCACAGACTGCTGCTCCGCGCCGGCTACATGCGCCGGCTGGCGCCCGGGATCTTCGCCTACCTGCCCCTGCTCTGGCGGGTGCTCCAGAAGATCTCCGCCATCGTCCGCGAGGAGATGGCCGCCGTGGACGCCCTCGAAACCCTGTTGCCCCAGCTGCAACCCGCCGATCTCTGGCGCCGCAGCGGCCGCTGGGACGGCTACACCGCCGGAGAGGGGATCATGTTCCACCTGATCGACCGCCAGGAGAGGTCCCTCGGGCTCGGCCCCACCCATGAGGAGGTGGTCACCGAACTGGCGGCCGACCTGCTGCGCTCCTATCGCCAGCTGCCGGTCTGCCTTTACCAGATCCAGAACAAGTTCCGCGATGAGATCCGCCCCCGCTTCGGCCTGATGCGGGGCCGGGAATTCATCATGAAGGACGCCTACTCCTTCCATGCCGACGAGGCCTGCCTGCGGCGCACCTACGACGCCATGGACGGGGCCTACCGGCGGATCTTCGAGCGCTGTGGCCTGCGGGCCGTGGCGGTGGAGGCGGACAGCGGCGCCATCGGCGGCTCCGCCAGCCAGGAGTTCATGGTCACCGCCGAGGCCGGCGAGGACCTGATCCTGACGAGCCCCGATGGCCGCTATGCCGCCAACCAGGAACGGGCGGTCTCGCTGCCGGAGCCCGCCGTTCCCCTGCCGGCCGGCCCCTGCCGGCCCCTGGCCACCCCGGACCAGACGAGCATCGAGGACCTCTGCACCGGCCATGGCTTCGATCCGACCCAGACGGTGAAGGTGCTGCTGCTGCTGGCCCGCTTCGCGGCGGCCCCTCCCCGCGGGGTGCTGGTGTGCCTGCGGGGCGACCAGCAGCTCAACGACGTCAAGCTGGCCAACGCGGTGACGGCCCGCTGCCCGGACGCCGGCGCCCTGCTGGAGATCGTGCCGCTGCTGGCCGACCAGCTCCTCGACACCGTGCCCTTCGGCTTCGTGGGTCCCCACCTTGACGATCCGACCCTGCGCCAGGGCGAAGCCCCCGGCAAGCCGGCGCCGTTTCTGCGTCTGGCCGACCCCTCCGCCGCCGAACTGGAGGCCTTCGTCTGCGGCGCCAACCGCCTCGACGAGCACCTGGTGGGGGCCCGATGGGGTGAGCTCTGCCCGCTGCCCGAGGTGGTGGACCTGCGGGCGGCCCAGCCGGGCGAGCGCTGCCTGCACGATCCCTCCCAACGTCTGGAGGCGTCCCGGGGCATCGAAGTGGGCCACATCTTCCAGCTGGGGCGGAAGTATTCCGAGGCCCTGGGGGCCCGCTTCACCAACGAGGCCGGCGAGGACGAAGCCCTGTGGATGGGCTGCTACGGCATCGGCGTCTCACGCCTGGCCCAGGCCGCCGTCGAGCAGCACCACGACGCCGACGGCATCCGCTGGCCCGTGGCGATCGCCCCCTACCCGGTGATCATTGTCATCGCCAGCAGCCAGGATCCGGTGCAGGTGGCCCTGGCCGAGGAGCTCTACGCTCGCCTGCATGGCGCCGGGATCGATGCCCTGCTGGACGATCGGCCTGAGCGGGCCGGTGTCAAGTTCAAGGACGCCGATCTGATCGGCATCCCCTGGCGGCTGGTGGTGGGCCGGGGCGCCGGTGAGCGGACGGTGGAACTGGTGGACCGCAGCGGCGACGCCGGCAAGCGGGACCTGACGGCGGACGCCGCCCTCGCGGAGCTCATGGAGCGGCTCGGGCTCCAGGGTGCATCCCCGTAGGATTTCGCCAGACGCCGTTCCTCCCTTGGTCGCCTTCCTGCGCCGCCGCCTGCTCCGTCCCCTTCTGGCCCTCGGCATTTGTCTCTGCCTTGGACTGAGCGGCTGCAGCCAGGCCCCCGGCGGCCTCAGCGGCAACTACGTCGATGACACCGTCAGCGTGGCCCAGACCCTGCTGACCACCATCGCCCTGCCCCAGGATGACCCCGCCCGGCAGGAGGCGGAGGTGCAGGCCCGCCAGCTGATCAATGGCTACACCGCCCTCTACCGGCCCCGGCAGGACGTCCACGCCCTGGCCTCCTTCACCACCATGCAGACCGCCGTCAACGCGCTGGCGGCCCACTACGCCGGCTACGCCAACCGCCCCTTGCCCGATACCCTGCGCAGCCGCCTGGAGAAGGAGCTCAAGAAAGCTGAAGCGACGGCGGTGCGCGGCGCCTGATCCTTTGACGGAGGGGGCCTCGATCTGAGAAGCTCTCCCCTTGTGCTTAGAAGCGGCTCCGGGCCGCTGTTTCCTTGGCCAATGTTGTCGTCATCGGTGCGCAATGGGGTGACGAAGGGAAAGGCAAGATCACCGATCTGCTGAGTCGCTCCGCCGATGTCGTGGTCCGCTATCAGGGCGGGGTCAACGCCGGGCACACCATCGTCGTCGAGGACCGGGTCCTCAAGCTGCATCTGATCCCCTCGGGAATCCTCTACCCGGACACCATCTGCCTGATCGGGTCGGGCACGGTGGTGGATCCCAAGGTCATGCTCGGCGAGATCGACACCCTGCTGGAGCTGGAGATCGATGTTTCCGGGCTGAAGCTGGCCTCCACGGCCCACGTGACGATGCCGTACCACCGCCTGCTCGACCTGGCGATGGAGCAGCGTCGCGGCGACCGCCGCATCGGCACCACCGGCCGCGGCATCGGTCCCACCTATGCCGACAAGTCCGAGCGCAACGGCATCCGGGTGATCGACCTGCTCGATGCCGACTGCCTGCGCGATCGCCTGCTGGGACCCCTGGCCGAGAAGAACGACCTGCTTGAGAAGGTCTACGGAATCCCTTCCCTGGATCCGGAAGCGGTGATCGAGGAGTACGCCGCCTACGGCCGCCGGCTGGCCCCCCATGTGGTGGACTGCACCCGCACCATCCACCAGGCGGCCCGGGCCCGCAAGAACATTCTCTTCGAAGGCGCCCAGGGCACCCTGCTCGACCTCGACCACGGCACCTACCCCTACGTCACCTCCTCCAACCCGGTGTCGGGCGGCGCCTGCATCGGTGCCGGGGTCGGCCCCACCCTGATCGATCGGGTGATCGGCGTGGCCAAGGCCTACACCACCCGGGTGGGCGAAGGACCGTTCCCCACCGAACTGGAGGGCAGCCTCAACGACCACCTCTGCGACCGGGGCGGCGAGTTCGGCACCACCACCGGCCGGCGGCGCCGCTGCGGCTGGTTCGATGGGGTGATCGGCCGCTACGCGGTCGAGGTGAACGGCCTCGACTGCCTGGCGATCACCAAGCTCGACGTCCTCGATGAGCTGGACGAGATCCAGGTCTGTGTGGCCTACGAACTCGACGGCCGCCGCATCGACCACTTCCCCAGCAGCTCCGACGAATTCGCCCGCT
>CAZBMT010000023.1:0-14210 GCA_964492645.1 uncultured Cyanobium sp.
CGCCATGGCCGGCTATCTGGTGCTGCTGGTGCTGGTGCAGAGCTACACGCTGCTGTATTGGCAGGGTTCAACCGCACCAGCCCCGCACCAGCGTCCGCCCCGCCATGCCCGCCCGACGCCCGTTTCGCATCCCTTCGCCGCCGCCGTCGCCGCTTTCCGTGGCAGCCCACCGCATCCGGCGCCACCCTGCCCCCCACCACCACCACGCCATGAACCACCGCCTTCCCCCAGTCTTGCCGGTGGCCGCAGCTGCTGCCGTGGGCCTGGGCCTCTATGTCGCTGGCAGGGCTTTCAGGGCGGCGACCCCGCCGGCACCACCTCCCGCCTCGGCCCCTGTCCCCCCCACCCCTGCCCAGCTGGAGGCCAACGACAAAGCCCAGGCCGCCGCCCAGGTCGCCGCCCAGGCCCAGCGACTGCAGGCGGCCCGCACCGCCTGTGAGAAAGACCGGGCCAGCCTGGGGGGCGGCGAGGCTGCGCTGATGCCCGCCTGCCGCCAGGCCGAAATCCTCGGCGCCGAGGCCGAGGGCCGCAGCCTGTCCGCCGCGAAGGTCGAATGGCACCAGCTGAAGGACCGTTGCGACGAGAACATGGCCCGCCGTGATGCCGGCTTCACCGGGCGCCTGGAGCCCTACTGCACCCAGGCCGAAACCCTGCGGGAGCAGGCCACTGGCATCGAGGACTCCACCGCACCAGGCGCCACCCAGTTCTGAGGCCCACCCATGACCACCACCATCGACGCCCCGCCCCCAGGGCCACCCTGCCCCCGCTGCGGGAACCACGGCATCCCGATCGTGCGGGGCTTCCCCGGCCCCGAGACAGCGGCCCTGGCCCTCAGCGGAAAGGTGAAGCTGGGTGGCTGTCTGGTGGGGCCTGGCCAGCCGGCCTGGTGGTGCTCCAGCTGCGACGAAGGCTTCTGGGAACCTCTTGCGAGCGGCGGAACCCAGGACTGAACGTTCAGCACCTGCACCCGCCGTGAGTGCGCATCACCACGATTTTCGACCTGTTCAGCCAAGGCCCCGGCGACCCTGAGCCCCGGGTGGTGGGTCGCACCGACCGCCTGGCCACCGCCGAAGCCTGGCAGCGGGCCGCCATCGCGGCAGAGCCCACCGGGCGCCACTGGTGGCGGCCCCGCGAGGAAGTGCTGCAGCCGTGACCAGCACCGACGACGGCGCCTTCCTCGACCGCCTGGCCTGCAGCTACAGCGAGTTCAAGGCGGACAACTGGCGCACCTACGAACCGAAGCCGGCCGATGAGCGCAGGCTGTGGGCCATCGTCTACGGCGCCCAGTGGCCCGGCACCGCCCGGCTGCGAATGGAGCGGCTGCTGGCCCTGGCGCCGCTGGCGATCGAGCAGGCCAGCCGCCTGGCGGCCTTCTCCTGCAGCCGCACGACCCTGTGGACGATCTGCCGTTCTGCCGATGGCCTGGAGCGCCTGGCTGGCGGCCTGGACCCTGGCACCACAGGGCGCGGCTGGGAGGTGAGCGGCACGGACCGCATCCTGCGGGTGAAGCTCCCCGACGATGCCCACGCGGCGATCCATGCCCTGGCGGCCACCGATGGCATCAGCCCGTCGCAGCTGGTTGCGCTGCTGATCGAGGCCCACCTGCTCCACCACGGGCCAGGGGCGCCTGGCTGACTAGGCCGGGGGGGCATCGGTCTGGAAAACTAAATCACATTGGCAGGGGATTGGGACAACGCAACCTTGCCGGGTTGATCACGCCGAGAAGTTTCGTCCCGGCCGGGTGGTGGAAGTGCACTAGATTGGACTTGGTAGCAGGCACGGGTGCTTCGCTGTCACACCCTCCACAGCCATTGGGTTCAATAGCCACCAGCCACCTTTTAGAGGCGATGGACACATCCAGCTAAAGTAATTGGTCCCACGAGCTGAGTTTTCGCTGTCCTACCGAAATGACCGAAACCAAGATCAGTCCATTAGAACTGTAGATGAAAAGGATCAGTAAGCACGAAATCAGCGCAGCAGACATAGCTGACTATCTTGCCAAGCGCGACGACTTTTCGCTTGAATTGTATGTCTACAATCTAGCAAAACGAATCGGGCTTAACGCCACCCATGGCGGCAGCTACGTGGATCAAGTAAGCGGCAAAAAACGGCAGTATGACATAAGGGCATCATGTTCAAAGGACAGCTTCAGAATTGATTTTGCAATCGAATGCAAAAGCCTGCGCACTTCTAACCCACTCCTCCTGTCTCGAATAGCCCGAAGTTCCGATGAAAGCTTTCACCAATTCATCTTTTCACATAAACCCAGAAAGATAAACTATGTTATACACCCCGCAGGGCTGCCCCAGGACGTTGCGACAGTTTCGGGCGCCAACTCACTTTATCCTCCAGGCGAGTTGGTTGGGAAGTCTACAGCACAAGTCGGAAAGAATAGTGAAGGTGAGTTTTTGTCTTCCGATGGTGAAGTTTACGATAAATGGTCGCAGGCATTAGCATCGGCAAATGACTTAGTCATCAAAGCGGTGAATCGATACAAGGAATCTCCAGGGGGCGTTTGCTGCACACTGATCTTGCCTGTGCTTGTAGTTTCAGATGAAACACTTTGGGTGGCGGATTACTCGGATGACGGAGAACTCTTGGCTGATCCTCAAAAAGTGGATGAAGCTCAACTTTATGTTGGTCATGAGTATTGTCAACCACGTTTGGTCACTTATGTTGCATCCCACCTACATGTCTGCACAAAGAGTGGGATACTTAAATTATTCGAACGGGCTGTTCATGGCGAGGCATTTTATGAACGCGTATTTCCCCATGAAGCGATCCGTCTCGTTTTGACCGGGAACACGGATACCCCTTAAGCATGATGCATAGTGCTCTCTCTTATGTCGGATTTCACCTCAGCGCCTCGCAAGCTTCCCCGTCACTGTCGCCATCCAGATAGGTGTGCCCCTCCCGTAGTAGCTGCTGTGCCCGATCCCAGGACCCAACCTCCCGACACCGCCAGCGGCGACCAGGCATTGCTGTCTGAGGTGGCTGAGCACCCGGCTTGGGGTCGTTGATGATCGTCAGCGTGACCGGACGCTGCGCGGGCTGGCGCGGCGCGCCCCGATTGACGGCTCTCCAGTCCCACGGGCGCTGGATGCCACCATCAAACCTCCACACCCCTACGCGGTATCGCTTGGCCAGCCCTTCCCGATCCAGATAGGCCCACTCATCGCAGTGCTTCAGGTACTGGCGATAAGCGAAAGCATGGCCCTGCTGCACCAAGGCTAGGCCCGCATTGGTTCCGTTCTGGGTGAACACCTCGGCGACTGTCCGGCCATAACGGTCCCTGGTCTGTGCTTTCAGCGTCACAGTGGAGCCCACCGGCACCAGCGCCTGGAGCGCCTGCCTGGCCTGCTGGCCATAGGGAGCCTGCGCCATCTCGGGGGCATCGATGCAAGCCACCCGGATCGTGATGTTCTTCCCACGGTCCGCGACCCGAAGGGTGTCGCCATCACCCACGGAGATCACCGTGGCTCCCATCACGGGGAAGGGAGCCAAGGCCAAGCCAAGGACGGCGACGGCGACCACGGCAGGAAAACTCATCGGATCGGCAGTGGGCTTCCCCATTTTCCGGTGCCACTGTCCGCGACCGGGAACCCTGGAGTATTCGCGGCTACACCATGCACCGCTACATCTGGCTCCTCGACACAGACGGCTGGCCCATCGAACGCATCGACACCCTTACCGGCCAGCACGTCCCGGTGGTGATTGGCCAGCCTGAGGAAGGACCAATCACGCGCGAGAGTCGCCCAATAGCCTGCCGCTTCCCTCAGGTCTCGGCCATGGTCATAGGGGCCTGTGCGGTGCTCATTGCGGAGCCACAAATTTATAGATGATAGGATGGAAGATTAAATAATGTAGACCTCACCGGCTTTCAGCTGGGCGCTAGCTAATCTTCATCAAACATGCCATCAATGGGATGCCAAGAAGGCTACGTAGTATTCGCTTCTTAAAGCCAAAGTCCAGAACCACGAATGACTCTGAACCTGATTTTGTGAATCCAAAGCCGTGCTCTGGTGTGTGGGCAAGGCAATGGCGACGAAATCATGACACTTCGTGGAAGCAAGCCTTTACTCCCTTCGCATACTATGAGCACCTTCGAAAGGAGATAGAGAGAGAGGATAGCATCACAAACCAGCGCCTAACGTCATCAATATCGATACAAACATTCTTTATGGCCGCGGTTGTATTTCTTGTGTCTGGTGCATGGCCAGAAGTCACTGGCCACCCTAGAATAATCTTGTTCCGCTTGTTTTGCTTAATCCTGGTTGGCTTCGCCGCCTTAATTGCTTCTTTCATCACGCTAATGGGTGTTAGTGCGTCCCGGGAGCATAGCCGACGCGTTAAGAAGGATTGGATTCATTACAATAGTTGCTTAAACATAACTCCCGAAATGGCCCCCCATGCTTTTGGGCATGGACCAAAAATCAAGAGAGGAGGAGGGTATGCATACTGGATTCCTTGTGCAATGGTGTTTATGTGGACTGCTTATCTTGCCATTTTTTGGTTGACGCTTGGGAAGGGGTTGGTTGTTCCAGAGTTGGCGGACTGCCTTATCACTGACTACTGCTCGTGGACTATCAAATAGGTTTTGTCAAAGACAACGAGATATTGATCTAATTATCAGCCCTCTCGGCTTCAGCGCATGACGATCAGCCGCCACGATGGATGGAGTGCCGCCACCTCTCCTCGTTGAGCTTTTGCTGCACCCTTTTCCGTTGGGCCTTGTCGAGGAACATGCCGCCGAGCTTCGCCCCGTGCCGGCGGCGTTCCTCAGCGGCGGCCCAAGCCCGATCGAACCAGTCCTCACCGGTCATAGCCTCCGCAAGCTCGGGCATGGTCTCCACCGGCACCTGCGGCGGCGCGATGGGCCGGGGCCTGCTGGGCAGCCGATCGAGCAGCCGCTGGAGCTTCGCTGTGGTGATCGCCCCGGGGGCTGGCGCTGGCTGCTGGGTCATGGCGTCAGCACCACGGGGAGCGGCCCTGCCATGGAGGCTTCCAGCATCTCCAGGCGCTCCTCCCTGGTCAGAAGGGAATCCCCCAGCTGGTGCAGCCCCTGCACCCGTTCAAGCTCATGCGCTGCCGCCCGATCGGCCGGGGTCTCGGGGCGCTGGAGCAGGGCCGCCAGGGCGTCGGCGGTCGCCTCCCGCTCGGCCACCAGGCCCGGGGAGTTCCAGGCGTGCCAGATCGCATCCTTCTCGGCATCGCGCAGCGCCTGGTTCAGCATCCCGGCGGCGCGCTGGCGGGCACTGCGCAGCCTGCCGGCCAGGGCATCGACCGATCCGATGTTCTTCGCGCCGTAGCTGGTAGGCATCAGCCGTCGAACCCGAAGTGCTGGCGGGCGCGGGCCTGCTGCTCCGCCAAGCTGTTGGCGTTCGCCTCGGCGATGGCCTGCTGGCGGTGCTGCTCACGCTCGGCGGCCTGCTGCTGCTGCACCGCCTGGTGCGCCGGGGCCGCCGCGAGCCGCAGCTGCTCCGCCACCACGGGGTCCACCTGGGCCAGGCGGATCTGGGCGCTCAGGTTGCCACCGGGCAGAAACGGGTTCACGGTGCCCCCCGCGGTGAGCTCCTGCACCAGGGCGGCGCGCTGCTCCGCAGGGGACGGTGGGGCGGGCTTCACATCGGGCCAGGCGCCGCTCAGTACCTGAGCCTCCAGCCCGGCCGGCATCTGCCCCCGCAGCACCAGGGCCAGTTCCGGGTCGGCGTCCTGCAGCTGCATCTGCTGGTGGAGCGGCAACTGGTCGAACCGCTCGGGCAGGGCCTGATGGGGGAACACCGCCGCGAACCGGGTCAGCACGGCGAAGGTGCGGGTGAGCCCCGGCCGGGGCAGCGGCACCGCCGGGGTGGCCTGGGCCTGGGCATCACGTTCGTCCAGGGCGGCGACGATCTCTGCGGCGGTTGGCATTCCAGGCGCGGCGGCGGTTCTCAGCCATTCTGCCCCGCGCAACTGCCATATGCACAGGTACGCAGACCACCTGATGTCACTCCAGCGCAGTCGGTCTGCTGGTCGGCAGATCGCTTGGACAGTCCCGAAACGCAATCCTTAGGCCACAGCTATACTCAGCCGACTGTTTAGTCGGCCTCTTTATAGCTGAGGGCGATCGCCGGCCTGCTGGGCCTAGGCCAGCTGCTGCAGCCAGGCGGTGTCTGCCGCCAGGGCGGCCTGGATGGCGGCCAGGTCGGCGGGGTCCGCCCCCATGGGGGCGGTCACGCGAGCACCCCCAGGGGCAGTGCCGCCTTGGAGGGCAGCATCGGCGCGGTGCGCACGTTGGGCCGGCGGGTCTTTGTATTCAGTGCCACCGCAATCGCCGCCTCCTTCTTTAGTTTCAGCGCCGTTTCTTCGTCAATACGCTCGATGGCTTTCTGTAGGCGCTTGCTATAACCTTCCCCAGACCATGGATTCAGGCCATTATTCTGCCGAAGCAGCTTCTCAATCGCCAGGCGGGATACTTCTGCGCCGTTCAGTAGCACCGTCTCCATGTCGATGGCCTTACGAACCTTCCGCCCCTTCTGCGCTGCAGATCGCTGTTCTTTCAACTGTTCACGCTGCCGCACGGCTTCCAGCTGCTGGCGGATTTCATCTACCTGGCGGCGCGTAACAATCTGGCGACGTTTCGGTGGGCTGCCGCTGTAGAAGGCTTCAAGTAGATCCGGGTCCCACAGCCGCAGCCGCGTTCGCATCGCCACGCTGATTTCGTGGGCCGTGGCTGGGAACGGAACGCCCGGCGCGAAGGCTTCCCATCGTGCGCGGAGTGATGGTGTCGCCTTGAGAGGAATCGGCTCGATCGGTGTGCGCATGGGAACCATTATCCTCCCCAGTCAACTATTCCGACTAGGTGCCAGGGCTCTACGGGCGATTGCGCCAGGGCTGTCGGTTGCGACCCTGGCGGGGCTCACCTGGGCCGCTGGAGCGCCGCGGGACTTGTGCTGGACCGTGGGGCCGCGGGGGGCGGCAGGGGCTCCACCGCCGGGGCTGGGCCGGTCCACAGGGCCACGGTGGGCGCCCCAGGGACGACGCTGGCGTTCCTGCTCAGCGGCCCGGGGCGGCCGGGGCCGGGCTGGTGGTACTTCCGGGCCATGGCAGGGCGGGGCGGGGGCTCAGGGGCCAGTCTCAGGCGGCTGGGCGAAGAAAGCCCCGGCCGTTCTCGACGTGCAGGCCGATCAGCCGGCAGAGCCTGGCGGCTTGGGGGTGGGCGGTGATCGGGCCTTCTATGGGGGGGCCGATGTAGTTGCGCACGAACGCCCGCATCGAGCGGATGCACGACGGCGGCAACGGTTCTCGCCGCAGGTGTTTGCTGGGGTGCGGCCAGTAGCGCAGTAGGCCGTCACGGCTACGGCAGGACAGGCACAAGTCGCGCCCGGTCCCATCGGCCAGGCCCACGCTCCTGTGCAAGACCAGGTGGCCGGCGTCGTGCAGGGTGCGTCCGGCGGCAAGGTTGGCGGCCTGATCCAGATGATCAACGATCAAGCCCAGGAATAGACCAATGACGCCGCGCTCATCCCTCGATGCCCCCAGTGCCTTATGCGCATCCCCCAGGCGCTGAACGGCGCCTTCGGAGAACCCTTTAATGACCGAGAACGGGAAGATCAGTTTCGGGACCGCCTCGACGGCAGGGGCGCCCCAGGCGGCCAGAAGGGGCACGAGAAAGGGGTCGCTGGTCATGGTGACCGCGTGGGCGCCCAGGGTGGCCCAGGGGATCTCCAGCGGCGCCTCGTGGCCGAACATCAAGACCCCCATGGTCTCTGCGATGGCCTGTGTGGTGGCCGGACGGCAGCGGGCCAGGACTTGCCGGGCCGCGTCAAGGTCCGCAGGTGGGATCACATCGTCCGGGGGGGGCTGAACCGTGGGGTCGAAAATCGCCAGGAAATCAACGGCCCAGGTCTGCAAGGGCGTCAGCCCGGGGATGGACCCCAGGGCGGGGGCATAGGAGGCGCGCCCTTTGGGGGCTGCTGGGGTGCTTGTGGGACGTGGGGCGCCATGGCGGGCGGCGCGGAGCTTGGCTGCGCGGCCCATCAGGCGGCCCCCGTGGTGATCTGAGAGTCTGGGGTCATCGGTGGCTCCTCCTGAGAGCGTTCGGTCATGGGGTGGGCCAGTAGCACGGGGCTGCCCACACCATGGCAGCCCCGGCACAACCGGCAGCGTCAGCGACCGCCCGGGGCGCTACGGGTGGTGGCCCTGCAGCTGGGCCTGGCGCCCCCTTCAGCTGCCCCACCGCCTGCCCCTGCAGCCAGCTGGCGGCCACTGCTGCGCCCCTGGTGCCCGTGGCGGACCAGGGTGGCCCGTGAGGGGCCTGCAGCTGGCTGGGTGCCCTGGTGGCTCGGGCCAGGCGGGGGGCGTCTCACGGGCGGCGCTGGCTCTGGCTGGTGCGGCAGCGGAGCGCCAGTGCTGGGCGCCAGTGCTGGGGCGGCGGCGGGGCCGTGGCGCCAGTGGGGGCAGGGGGAACCTGGGCAATGTGGGCAAACCTGGGCGGAATCTGGGCAGGTTTGCCCAGTGCACATCGCCTGCAGCGCAAAGGATTCCAGCGAAAGTGGGCAACCTGGCGGTTTCCAGGGTTTTAACGAGCAACACCCCCTATTTAGTACCTGTGTACTAGGAAGTACCAAGCCCCCCTTCAAGCAAAACTGCCCACATTGCCCACATTGCCCGGAGCCCGTTGCAGCGCAGGCGATGTCACCTGGCAAAACCTGCCCACATTCCGCCCAGGTTTGCCCAGGTTGCCCAGGGCAGCCAGGCGCCCACTGCAGCTGGCGCTGGGTCTGAGCAACCTGGGCAACCTGGGCAACCTGGGCAGCCCGTGGCCCTGCCAGCCCCTGGCCGACGCCCGGCTGGTGCTGGGCAACCTGGGCAGCCCGTGGCCCTGGCGGGGTGGGCGGCTGGCGGTCAGCCCGCCGGGGGCAGCCAGTTGTCGCCCTTGTGCCCGGGCACCATCTCGCCCATTCCGGGGTACTTCGCCACCGCCTCCGCCACCCAGGCCCGCCGCTGCGGTGCCGTCGTGCCCGCATCCAGCACCCGCCAGTCCCTGATCTGCGTCATCGTCACCAGCGCCGTGCCGTGGGCCTTGCGCCACTCGATCCCCTTCGCCAGCAGCTTCGCCACCTCCGCCGGCAGGATGCCTTCTCGCCCGCCGATGTGCGCCTGGAGCACGTCGTACTTATCGATGAACGCCACAACCGCCAGGGCCGCCTTCCTGGCCGTTTCGGCGCTGATGGTGATGGGATTGGCGGCACCGGGCGGGGTGAGCAGCGGCAGCCCTTTCAGCGCCTGCTCGATGGCGTGGAGCACCCCAGCGATGCGGATGCTGTTGCCGCGCATCTTCCCAAGCCATTGCGCACGGGCCGGGGCTGACCGCTCTGCTTCTGCCGCGAGTTCGTTCCACAGCGGTTCCATCACCTCCATGGCTTTGGCCGAGAAGTGCAGCATCGGCGGGCGGGAAGGGTCCGGGCAGGGGGGCACGATCGCGTCCAGCTGCTTCTCGTAGAAGTTCCGAAGCAGATCGTGTGTGCTGATAGAAAGGCGGTTGAACTGCCAGGTGAACGCTTTCGGCACCCACACCAGGAAGCGCGCCAGCATTCCATCGGGGTCTACCTTCCCCTTGTTTTCCTTCATCGCCTTGGCGTGTTCGATGGCCATGAGGTCGAGCGTGGTGCTGCCGAACACCGAGACGGCCGTATTCGGAATCAGATACGACTCAGTGGTGGTGCGGTCCACCTTCAGGGTGCGGCCATTCCACAGGCTGTTCCAGTTGCTGCGGTGATCGGGGCCGTTCTTTCCGCTGCGCTGATGCTGCGCGAACCAGGTGCTGAGTTCATCGTGGAAGGAAACGATGCCGACAGTCCGTTCGCCGTTGAGGATGCTGCCCAGCTTTTCCAGGGTGGCATCCATAACAAATAGCTCCCTTCCTGGTGGCGGTGGTGGGTTTTCGATGCCGTATTCCGCCTCGGCCTTCTTCTTGTCGTTGGCCTGATCTACCGCCAGTTTTTTCTGTGCCACCCATGCCTTCATTTCGCCCTTCACCGCCTCTTTCAGAGCTACTGCCCACGACGTCATGGGGCGGATCAGGTAGTCCGCCATCGGTGATTTCCCGGCACTGGCCTGGGCGATGTTGACGCCCCACAGCAGGAACGGTTCATCCCAGGAGTCCTTCACGTAGATGCGCACCCGGTTTCCGACGATCGACGCGGCCAGGGTGAGCAACGGCAGGAACAGCGCCATCGGATCGGCGGGGTAGGCCTCGCCCAGGCGCGTCATCGGCTCCGCCAGGCTTTCCGGCAGCACGTCCGCCAGGGTGAGTTCGCTGGCCGCAGCCCGGCGCAGCCCCAGCACCTCCTCGCGCAGGGCCTCCGCGTCCTCGGCATCGTCGGTCTTGAGATCGCCCTGCGGGGCGATGCCGGGCGCCTGGCCCGCCGCGGCGCGGAAGCCCTGGGAACGGCCCACCGGCGCATCGTCGGGGGTGTAGTCCTCGGCTGGGCGTTCGGCTGGGGGCCTGGTGAGGTCGTGGCGGGTGGCGTCCACCCCCTTGTCCTTGCAGAGGTTGATGAAGGTGCCGGGCTGGGCGCGGATTTCGGTGCGGCCGAACTGGGCGAAGGTGTCGGCGGCCCCCGGGTGGTGACGATCGGCCAGGGCGATGGCGTCGGCGCGGGTGAAGCCGGCAGCCTCCATGTCGGCGATCAACCCGCAGATCACCTTCACCGCCTCGTCGCGCTGGTCGTTGTCGGCGTGGATGGTGGGGTAGGCCGCCACCAGGCGCTCCCACTCCCCGTAGGGACGCGGCGGGGCGGTGCCGTTGGCGCCGTTACGGCTGGTGGGCGCTGGTGCTGCCGGCAGTGGCAGCTGACCCACCGGGGGCGCCGGGGGCTCCGGGTCGGGCAGGAAGTCGAAGGCGCTGGCGGGGTAGCTGGTGCGGGTGATGCGGGCGTCGAGGATCGTGGCCTGGCCTGTGACGGCGCCGCCTTCCTTGCTGATGTAGCTGCAGCCGGCCAGGCGCATCAGCCGCGACGGGTTCTTGCAGGTGGGGTCGGAACCGCAGAAGGCGATCAACCGGCGGATCAGCACCCGCCAGTCAGCAGCCGGCACCGACTCCGCCAGGCGCCACCAGGCGTGGATGCTCTTACCGCCGCTCCACAGCACCATCGTCGGGACGGGCAGCCCCTGCGCGATCAGCGCATCAAGGTGGGCCAGCTGTTCGGCCAGGGTGCCGTCGTCCCATTCCACGAACAGGAACTGGCAGGTGGGCACGTCCTTGTCGTGCGGGCCGCCGTTGGCGAGCAGGTAGATGTTGAAGCCCTGCTGCTGGAGCGCGGGCAGGCGCTGCAGCGGCGGCACCCAGGGCGGCTCCTCCAGCCCCGGGATGTTCAGGGGCTTCGGGCGCGTCGGCGGGAGGTCGATGCCCCGTTTGTCCTGGGGGAGCGTCTTGTCCCAGTGGATGGCGCGCAGGTGGAGGGTGCTGGGTTCCAGCTGCAGCACCCGCAGGTGTTGCTGAACCTGCCAGGTGTTGACCAGTGGCCTGGCGTCGTGGATCGGATCAGGGGCGCTGCTGGGGGAAGCTGCGCCGGTGTTGCCGTCTTGAGATAACATCAGAGTGTATTTGTGGCATCCCCCGCCAATTAGGCCCCGTGGATTAGGTCTCCACGGGGTCTTTCTATGGCGGGGTTGTATGGGTGTGAGTCATGGCGAAAGCGTCCTGGGGGTAGGGGTGGCGCGGGATTGGGGGCGGCTCACCGGCGGCCGCGTGCTGGTCAGATCGTGGTGAGATTGACGCCTTCGGCAGCGGCGCCTATCCGCAACAGGTGACGAATCAGCCTGGACTTGTCCACCTTCTGCGCCAGGGCATGGCGGGCAAGACCGGAGGCCATCGCCTTCGGAGCACGAAAGGCGACGTAATCCGTCAACGGTGGTTCATCAACTTCGCGTGGAAGCGTTAGGGGGCCAGACACGGTGGGCAGCCGGATGGGTTGCGTTTTACACTACACGCCGTCCCCGCATCTTTGGGCAGATTGCTTCACCCAGAACAGACGATTGCACCCACAATGAGTGCAATCAACTTCTACGGATGCAGCTGCAGCCGGCCCGGGGCACCAGCGGTAGGCTGCCCCTGGCGCCCCCCCCCGGGAGCCCCGGCCTCCTGGCAGAGGACGGTTGCGCGGACAACAGGAAGCCCGGCCGGGGGTGGGTGGTTCCCCCCTGTGCCGGGCGTCCGCCTTTCTGGGGGCCTGCAGGGCTCAGAGCCAGACGGTGGGCTCAGCCGGGCGCCAGGGGAGCGGCCGGCAGGCTGGCGTCAGGTGTCGCAGCGTGATGATCCGCGCCGCCGCGACGGTCGGATTCACCGGCTGAACTTCGGCGTAGGTGGTTTCCCCGGGAGTCACCAGCATCCCCGTCACCTTCCAGGTTTCCGTGCTCCAGCGGTTGCTGCTTTCCCAGACGTGAACTGCGGTGCCGACGCGAATCTGCACCTGTTCTCGGTGTAGCGCAGGGCGGTCACATTCCATTTCTTGCCTCTTTTCGCCCTTGGCAGGGGCGAGGTGGTTCTGCCATCAACAGTAGCGTGAATCGGCGCGAGTTGATGTAACTATCCGCCGGCAGTCTGCACCCATTCAGCCCAATCGATCACCGGCAGATCCTCCGCCAGTTCCGCCGGCCCGTCGCCCACCGGGTTCAGCGTGGCCAGTTCAGCGTCGGTTTCCTCCGGCCCGCCGTAGCGCACCACCAGGTCGGTTCCATCACGTTCCAGGCGCCACTGCATCGGCTCCCACCGTTCGCTGGTCAGCAGCCGCAGGCGCCCGCCGGCAATCCAGCCCGACACCTGCGCATCCCGCAGCAGGGCCAGCAGCTGGTCGTCCCCCATGCCCTGCAGCGCCCGCCAGTCGGCAACCTGCGCCACCACCTGCGCCGCCGCCTGGGACGCGGCTGCAGCGCCGGCCGCAGAGCCCCGCAGGACCGCCGCCAGGGCCTGTTCCTTGGCCTGCAGCACCACCTCCAGCCCCGTGACGCCCGTGGCGCGCAGGGCGGTGATTTCCTGCCGCAGCTGGATGGCCGCCGCGGGCTCTACGGCATCGCTCGCGGCGATCGCCTGCGCGGCGGCCAGGCGCTGCGCCAGCCCCGCCCCCAGCCACCACAGCCCCCGCAGCAGCTGGTCCCGTAGATCGGCCAGGGCGACGCTGCCGCGGCCGTAGCGCACCTCGCAGAGCGGGTTCGGGCAGTGGAGTGCCAGCCGGTGGCGGCGGAAGGTGTGCCGGCAGGCGCCGCAACGAAACCGGCTGCTGAACCAGGCCGCTTCCAGCTGGCCGCGACGGCTGCCGCCGGGGGTGCGCCGCGACGTCTCGAGCGCCGCCTGCACCTCGGCGGCCTTCTCGCGGCTGATCAGCGGCGGATGGGTGTCGGGGTCGATGCGCTCCCACCCCTTGCGCTGGGTCACGCGGCGCCCCTTGATCGTCGGCCGGGGCCAGCTGCGGCCGCTATCGCCCACCAGCGTCGGCGACACCACCCAGTCGCGCAGGCTGCGGGGCGCCATCCGAATGCCGTGGGTCTCCAGCAGCCACAGACTGGTGCGGCGGGCATCCCCACCCAGGGCGATGAACCGGTCCACCAGGGCCGCGGCGATCTGGGCATGCTCCGGGTGAAGGGTCAGCTGCTCGGCGCGGGGGAGCTTGCAGAACCCGAACGGTGCGCGCCCCTGGTGCGCCCCCAGCACCTCCCGCCGGTAGGTGACCCCCCGCACGGTGCGCTCCCTGATGCGCTCCACTTCGGCCTGGGCGAAGATCCCCAGCAGCCTGAACTGCATCCGCCCTCCGACCGTGCTGGTGTCGATGGCATCGTCCAGGGCCAGCAGGTGCGGCGGGCCAGGCTCCCCGAACAGGTCGCACAGCTGGCTGTTGAAGCTGGCCGACCGGGTGAGCCGGTCCAGGCGGGTGCAGATCAGGGTGTCGGCGGCGCCGGTGCGCAGCAGCGCCAGGGCGCGCAGCAGCTGCGGGCGGTCGTCACGGGTGCCGCTGGCCAGATCCTGGAACACCTCGACGGCACCGGCCTCGCGGAGGCGGTGCAGCTGCTGCTCCAGTGCCTGGCCTTGCGCCTGCTCCGTGGTGGACAGCCTGGCGTAGCCGATGGCGCGCATGGGGCGGATGCTGGATGTATGGTTTAACCCTAGCGGTACCCCCTGCTGATCTGCCGCACCCGCCGGCTGGCCTGGGGAACGGCGGTGGGCCTGGCCG
>CAZBMT010000024.1:0-13723 GCA_964492645.1 uncultured Cyanobium sp.
AACGGGCTCATCGTGCCCGGATCGACGTTGAGGTAGGGGTCGAGCTTGAGGATCGAAACGCTGTAGCCGCGGCTCTTGAGCAGCCGGCCCAGGGAGGCCGCCACGATGCCCTTGCCGATGCTCGACACCACGCCGCCCGTGACGAACACGAACTTGGCGGCGCTGGGGGCGGCGCGTTGCGGCATGGCGGGGTCGGCTGACCCTTCAATCTAGCCGGGGTCCCCAGCCCACTCCAGGCTGCCGTGGACCCCGGCTTCGCCCGGCACCTGTCGCCGGCTCAGCCCTCCAGCAGGCTGCGCAGCATCCAGGCGGTCTTCTCGTGGATCTGCAGCCGCTGGGTGAGCAGGTCGGCGGTGGGCTGGTCGCTGGCCTCGTCGGCGGTGCTGAACACCGAGCGGATCGTGCGGGCCACGGCCTCATGGCCCTCCACCAGCTCCCGCACCATGGCAAGGGCGGCCGGGACCCCATCAGCTTCTGGGATCGAGGAGAGGCCGGCGTAGATCGACCCGCCATAGGGGGCCGGGAAACCGAGGGCCCGGATGCGCTCGGCGATCAGGTCGAGGGCGGTCCAGAGTTCGGTGTACTGGTCCATGAACATCAGGTGGAGCGTGTTGAACATCGGTCCGGTCACGTTCCAGTGGAAACCGTGGGTCTTGGCGTAGAGCACGGTGCTGTCGGCCAGGACGCGGCCGAGGCCCTCGGCGATCAGCCGGCGCTGGGCTTCGGGGATGCCGATGTCGATCGGGGGGGCGTTGACGGAGGCGGCCATGGCGGGAGGGTGAGGGGGGTCTTCAGTGAAGGTACCGGGCTTTGCAGTGATGGTGGTGAGGACGTGGCTTCCATCGCCTGAGGCTGGCGGTCATGAGCAGAGGAGGATGGTGGCGCTGTTGCTCTGCGCCTACGGCGTCGGCATCCCCTCCCCGCGGCGGATCGAGCGTGCCTGCCGGGAAGAGGCGGCCTGCCGGGTGCTCGCCGGCGATCAGCAGCCCGACCACCGCCGGATAGGTGATGTCCGCCGCGTGCACCACGAGGCATTGGCGGAATTGTTTGTGCAGGTGCTGCGGCTGTGCCAGAAGGCGGGTCTGATGAGTCTGGGCACCGTGTCTCTGGATGGCACCAAGGTCTGGAGGAAGTCTTCTCCATAGGAGTAGGCCAATGCCTCCAAGCACCAAGCGATGAGCCACGAGCGGATGCTCCAGCCCGAGGGGCTTCTGCGAAGCAGTGGCCCGAGGACCCGCCTCGTACCGCTGCAGGGCCCACGGACGCTGGAGGGATGGCCCAACGCCCTTCTGGCCTAGCCCTGTCCCGTCGATGGTGCGGCGGACTGGGTCACCCATCATGCCAGCGACGCCGTGCCCCATGCCCTGGCCAGGGCTGAGCTGCTGGCGTTGGTGGGTTAAAGGGCGGGGGACCCGGGTGGCGGACCCGCCGCCGTTGCACTCCACAGGGACCGTCTCCCCGGATGGGAGCCGCCGCTTCGCAGGCCCTCGGGCGGGTGGCGGGCCTGCATGGCACTGGCAACGGCAGTTTTCGGATGCCAGATGGCGGTTCGGCGCTGCTGTTGTTTGAGGCTGATCCCCGTCCCACCGCCTGGCGCCTGGCATGCCTTCGGCCCCGCCTGGGACTGGACTGGGGTGCCCTGATGGCTGCCGCGAAGCCTCCGCCCAGGCCGATGCAGCCCCAGGGACTTCCCGTTCAGGGCCGGGAGATCCATCGCTTCCCCCACGCGCCGGAACAGGCGCTGCCGACCCTCTCCTGGACCTTGGCCCGGCCCTGGATCCTGGCGCGCCCTTGGAGTGGCAACGACGGCGCGGCACTCTGCGTTCCTGCCTGCTCACCCACCCCCCTGGGCGGTTGTCGCGTCGTCTGCTGCGCCCTCAGCACCGCCATCTCTGCCTGCGAAGGTCTCCGGCAACGGATCCCGAACCGACGGAAAAACGGCTTGTTGCCGATCCGGCTGCGCACTCCCCCTCTCCCTCACTTCGCTGTAACTTTCCTCTGTTGCTGATCGATTGTTGGTGCGCCCTGCTTTTCCGCCACTTCCGCCGCAGGATTGGAGCAGGGGGGCGGTGGCACGAATGTTCTCTGCGCTTTCCCTGGTCTTGCTGGTGATGTTCGTGGCCGCCATGGTCATCGCCGCCGCCCCGCCAAAGCTGCTCGATCCCTCCTGGCAGCTGGGAGTGATTGCTGCGCTGATCAACAATGCCTTCCTGGCTTTGATGAGTGTCCTGCTGCTGGTCCTGGCCCTCGGCTTCGACCCCACCCGCCCCATGCTTCGGGACCGCTGGAACGCCTGGCGCCCCTGGATTGTGGCCGCATCCCTGGGATTCCTGCTGCTGATTCCCCTTCAGGGCTTCGCCGCCTGGGGTTTCCATACATCAGTGACCCTTGTCCAGCAGGAACAGACCAGCCAGGCCTCCCAGAGGCTCACGGAGTTGCGCGAGGCCATCACCAGCGCCACGACCCATGAGGAGCTCCAGGCCAAGGTGCAGAATCTCTTCGGCAACAACGCCGGCCTCTCACCGGCGGAACTGCGCACACCCATCGGGCTCTTGCGCAACATCCTTCTGGCACGGGCGGAGCAGGCCTCCAATCAGCTGACCCAGCAGATCGAGGCCCAGGCCCGCAGCAGGCCCGACCAGTTGGTGAAGGAAACCCTGCGCATCATCATTTCCGCCGCGGCCTATGCCATCGGCTTCGGATATCTGGGTGGCGTGCTGCCCCGCAACAGGCGCAAGGGCACAGCGGCGCTCAGCCCCGGCCGCAAGCACAGAAAGCCCAGCGGTGACGCTGGCAAACCAGCGACTACCACGACCTAGGGCCTGGTTTCTCTGAGCCTGGCCTGGGCCTTGCGGCGCGCCACCTGGCGGGGTCATGCCGAACCCCGCCTGGATCTCCAAAGCAGGACGGCGGCGCTGAAGGCCACCGGCAGGCCCAGTTGTTGCAGTCCTGTCTCCGTGGCCATGCGCAGCATCAGGCCCCGGCGAGCGGGCACCATCCAACCGTGACCGACCCAGCCGAGCTGCAGCGCCAGCAGCGCCAGCAGCACCCCCAGAGCGGTGAGGCCCAGCAGCAATCCCACCGCCTGCCCCACGCCGGCCAATACGCGGCCGGGGGAGGCCGGCCGGCGATGGCCCAGGCAGGCCGCTCCCCAGAGGAAGGTGCTCAGCATCAGTCCCCAGCGCCAGCCCCAGTCCAGCAGGTCCGAGGGGGCGATGGGTCGGTCGACACTCCAGGGCTGCAGCAGCCTGCCCACCAGCAGGCTGGTGGCCATGGCGGCGGGCAGGCCGGCCAGGGCAGCGCCGCAGCGGAGCCAGGCCGATGGGGAGCTCATCGGCGGCGGATCCAGCCGGCGTCCAGCAGGGCCTGCAGCTGACGGCCGGAAGCATCCTGCGCGATGCGATACCAGGCGGGACCGGGCCGCAGGATCGGCAGGGGCAGCTCCAGGGGCAGGGACGGGCCGTCCCCACCTCCGGACTCCAGCAGCGCCAGCAAGGCCGGTGGGCCATGCTCCGGCGACGGCCAGGCCGGCCAGGGCAGAACCACCGCCCGGTTGTCCTGCCAGGCGACCTGGCGGCGGGCCTGGAAGCCGGCTTCGGCCGGATCCACCAGGAACAGCAGATTGCTCTGCAGGATGAAGCTGCTGACGGGGGAATCGGGCACGCTCCAGGCCAGCCGCCGGCCAAGGAAAAGATTGTGGTCCAGCGTCACCCCATGGATCGGCCCGCCCATCAGCTTGAGCCAGACGCCGTTGCCGCTCTGGGGGTTCTGGCGCTGCTGCAGGAACAGATTGCGGTGAATGCGCAGCGGGCCTGTGCTCACCGGGCTGATACCAAGGCTGGCCCAGGTTCCCACCACGAGATTGTGGCTGACCTCCAGATTGGAGGCCGCACCATCAAACTCGATGCCGTCATCGGTGGTGAAGGCGATCACATTGGCGTCGATGCGGTTGCGGCCCCCCAGGGGCGAGAGCTTGATGCCATCGCCGGCTTCGCTGATCAGGTTGTGGCGCAGGGTGATGTCTCGCCCCTGGATCCAGGTGAGGCTGCAGTTGGAGTAGGGATAGACCTCAGCCCAGCTCAGCCAGCCCCGTTGGCGCCACTGGTAGAGGGGACGGCAGTCGCTGACATTGTGATCGATCAGGAGCTGGTGGGGCTGGCGCAGTCCGGTGCTGCCGTCGATCGCCACATCGGCCCCATGGAAGGCGTTGCCGCTGATGCGCAGGTGGTGGGTGTTCCAGAGCTGGATGGCGGCCATCACGGGGAAATCGAACACCAGATCACGGATGGCCACATGGGGGGCCTCCACCCAGAGCAGGGCCACCTGATGGCCCCCGGAGCGGCGGCGTGCCGGGATGCGCCGGTTCACGTCCAGCCGCCGCTGCTGCGGAGGGCGGCCCTGGGGGAGACAGAGGTCGAGCTGGTGGTCCCCCCGCATCTGGAAGGCCGGCATCGCCCCGGGACGTCGGCAAAGGGCGTCAAGGTCGCTGGCCCCTCGGGCCCGGTAGGCCATCACACCGTCGACCCGCAGTCCATCGATCCGCCAGGGGGTGCGGGTGCGGTAGCGACGGGGCCCCACGGGCTGCCAGCTCCAGCTGCGGCTGACCCTGGGGTCGGCGGTGCCGGAGATCACGGCCTGGCCGGGAATGGCCGCCCGCAGGATCAGGGGCCGGCCGGCCCGGCCGCCGTGGCGCAGCCGCAGCGATTCGCGGTAGACCCCAGGCCAGACGAGCACGGTCTCGCCGGCACGGGCCAGATCCAGGCCACGCTGGATGGTGCGCACCGCCAGGCGCCGATCGCCGCCGAGCCAGCCATCGAAACCATCGGGTGCCACGTGCACCACCCCCCGACGCATCCAGGGAGTCGGGGGCTGCACATACACCACGACGGCCGTCAGGGCGGCCAGGCTCCAGGCCATGGTCCCGGCGGCGTGGCCAGCGCGGGGATCAGCCATGGCCGGGCGCCAGGGCATGGCACAGGCTCACCGCCAGCAGCAGGCCGAGGGGGAACGCCTCACCCAGGTTGAGAGTGAGCCCGCACAGCAGGACCAGCAGCAGAAAGGGCCGGCTGGCCTGATCCCTTCGCAGGGCCGCGGCGACCAGCCCCAGCAGGGCCGCCAGCCCCAGCAGGCCGGCCTCGACGAACTGGTGCAGAAAGAAGGAATCGGTGGGCCGTAACGCGGGGCCCGCCACCGTCTCGGGGGCCAGGGTCAGGGGGGAGAACAGGGGCGGCAGGCCGCTGCTCACCTCCTGCCAGCGCGACACCACCACGCCCCCACTGCCGAGGCCGCGGCCCAGCAGCAGCTGCCAGGGGGTGGCCGAGCGCACGGCTCCATTGACGATTCCCCAGCGGCCGCTGATCGAATCCAGCAGATCGGGCCGTCCCAGCAGGTGGGGCAGGACCAGCAGCAGAGCGACCGCCAGCGCCGGGGCCAGCAGCAGCGCCCGCCGGGGATGGCGTTGCCACTGCCGCTGCAGGCTGGGCAACAGCAGCAGCAGGGCCAGGGCGAGCAGACCCATGCCGGAGCGGGCCAGCAGCAGCTGGGGCAGCGCCGCCGCCAGCAGCACGGGGCGGTGCCAGGCCCGAGCGGAAAAGGCCAGGCAGAAGGCCAGGCCGAGCACCACCACCACCCCCAGGGTGTTGGGCTGGCCCATCAGGCCCGGCAGACGCCCCGGCAACGGCACCCCCCAGAGACGGGTGGCATGGCGCAGGGGGAGACCCCGCATGGCCTCCAGCAGCAGCACCGGCAGGTGCAGCAGAAGCAGCAGCGCCACGGCATCCACCAGCCGCTGCAGCCGCCGACGCGGAAGCAGCCAGCCGCAGAGCGGCACCAGGGGCACCCAGAGCTGACTGGTCAGGCCGGCCAGAACCGCGGGCAAGGGGCCCCGTAGCAGGCCGATCCACAGGGCAACCACCAGCGAGAGCTGCAGCGGCACCCAGAGCAGCAGCGGGCGGGGGGGGAGGCGCAGACCTGGATGGCGCCACACCAGCAGGCCGGAGATCAGCACCAGGCCCGCCATCAGTCCGGGGCGCAGCAGCTTGAGCAGCACCTCCGGCGGGCTGATCCGATAGAGCCTCGCCATGTCGAGGCGCGTGATGGCACCCCCCGCCCCGTCCAGCCAGGTCCAGGCACGGCATGAGGCCGGCAACCAGAGAGTCTGCAGCGGCGGGTGGCAGAAACGGGCGAGATCCGCGGCGTAGCCGGCCGGGTCGATCAGGCCGATGTGGCGCAGCAGGAAGGGCAGCCCCCCCAGGATCGAGACCAGCACCATGGCGATCCCCAGCTGGCCGGCCAGCCGGTCGAGCCGGCTTTGCGGGCAGAGGGGGGTCGCAGGCATGGGGGACGATCCGCCGGAGGAGGTCAGGCCGGTGGTTCCGTGGACTGAAGGGTCACCAGGCCATCCGCTTCGAGTTCGCCCAGGAAGTGTTCCACATCCCGGCGGATGACGCCTGGGTCGCCCTCGAACGCCTCCTGCAGCCTCTCCACCAGGGACGTCAGGCTGAGGGGCTGCTCCAGCAGGGACCAGATCCGCTGGCCGATGGCCTCGAGGCTGACGTAGCAGTTGCTCTGCAGGCTGAGGATCACGGTGGCGTCATCGATGTCGGTGGCCATCGCGTCGGCGCGGCGCGTGATCAGGGTGTGGTCATCCATGGGCTGGAGGCCGGGGGGGCTCAGCGCTGGCGGCAGGATCCTGGCCGAGGGGTGCGGGGGCCTCCGCCAGGCCATCGTCGAGGGCGTCGAGCACCGCATCAAGGCACCACCTCCCCTGCGGCCGCTTGAGGGACCAGACCCTGACAGTGCGGGCCAGCAGGGCCTGGAGACGGAAGCTGGCGGGGGTGTCGCAGGGCTTCAGGGGGCCGTAGAGGCCGTGCTGCAGGGCGAGGAAGAGGTCGGAGCCGCGGAGGCGGTTGAGCTCAACCTCCGGGCCGTCGGCCGGCTCGAGCAGCACCAGGTCGCGCAGACCGGGCCCGCAGGGGTCGGGCCAGCCCCCGGGCCCGGCGGCGGCGTGGGGGAGCGGGCTGGCGGTGGGGCCATCCAGGGGGACGACCACCTTGTCGGAGCGGACAGGACTGGGCAAGGCGCCGGAGCCGAGACCCAGCCGCTCGGCGGCGACACGGGTGAGATGGAGCTGGGGAGCACCATGGCGCACCACCAACTGGCCGTGGTCGCCGGCGCGGAGCACGGTGAGATCGTCGGCGATCAGGGTGGCGCCCCGTTGGATCAGGCCGGCGGTGGTGGTAGACTTGCCCGCTCCGGAACCCCCGGCGACGGCGAGCAGCCCGTGGCGCCAGCGGAGGGCGTTGGCGTGGAGCACCAGGTCACCCCGGTGGCGATGGAGGGCGGCCAATACGGGATGGGCGAGCACGAACCTCGCACGGTCGGGATCCAGGTCGGCGGCAGGCTCGAGGTGGACGGTGTGGGTGGCCTCGACAAGGAAACGGCCGACCCCAGGACCGGCATCCAAAAAAAAGTGACCTGGGCAGGGGGCCCGGAGCAGGAGCTCGGCGGGGAAACGGCGGTGTGTCTGCAGGCGGCAGTCAGCTGGAAGGCACGACAACGGAGCAGGAAAGATCAACCGTCAGATCCAAGGCCGGAAAACAAATGATTCTAAGGATTTTCTCCATTGCTTCCATCAGAAATGCTTCCGCCATTGGCAAGCGTGATGTCAAGGGAGATACGCTGCACCAGGGGCTGGCGCCATGCAACCCTGCTCGAATCAACGGCGGCAACTGATTCGACTGGAGTGGGTTCGGTGAGGGGGAACATCAGTCGAGCCGAGGAGTACAGGAGAAAACGATTCTGAAGCTTAAGCAGAATCTACCAGGATGTCCTCAGGAAAGGAACAGACCAGCCATTAATCCCCTCAATATTATAGAGCCACTCCCCCGCAGGGACGAAACGCCGTCGCATCGCTGCACCGTCTGCCAGCAGTCCCTGACCTTGCCAGCGTCGACCAGGGCCCGGGCCTGGTCCGAACGCTCCACTGCGGCGAGGCCCGCTTCCACCGCGGTGGCGTCCCGCCGCAGCCGCACCGCCAGGTCCCCCGCCTGGAGGCCGCGGCGTCGCTGGCAGCGCACCCGATCGGGCAGCCGCCCCTGCATGGCTGTGCGGATCAGCCAGCGGTCTTCGTCGGTCTCCGGATCGATGAACACCGCATCCGGCACTGACCAGGTGTAGGCCAGCAACCTGGCATCGGCACTGGGGTCACGGATCTCCAGGCCGGCGGCCCGGGCCATCTGGGCGTGGAGCGCCCCCACGAACGACCGCCCCGGCATCATCCAGAGACGCTCCTGCAGGGCGTTGCGGGCGGGGAGACGATCGGGGTCGGCGAGCATCCGCTCCTTCAGCTGCAGGCGCTCGGCCGCCGCGGGCGCCAGGGCGGAGCCGTCGAAGCAGAACGTCCGCAGGCGCCAGCGGCGCCATTGGCGCACCAGCGAAGCGGGCGCGCTGCGCAGGGCCCGCTGGCGCAGCCATTCCCGCGCCCCCAGCCGCTGCCACTGGTAGCCCAGCGGCTGGGACCAGGGGCTGCCGGCCCATGACAGCCCCGCATTGCCGCTCTGGCCGATCAACAGCACCGAGCAGCCTGCCTCCCTGGCCAGGCGGTTGAGGCTGAGCATCCAGAAAGCATTGCCGGCGGCGTGGCTGGGCTCGTGGTGGATCGCCAGCAGGGCCCGGATCGCCGCCATCGGCGCCAGGTCGGCCGCATCGACGGACAGGTGGTGGCGGATGCCGGCGGTGGCGGCGGTGGCGGCGGCGAAGGGCCACTCATCGCCGAAGTTCCTCCCGGTGAACGGTGAGGTGTCGGCGATCGGCACCGAGGTGAACGCCCGCAGTTCCTCCCCTGAGGCCGCCAGCATCCGGGCGGCGGTGGCGCTGATCGAGCCGGAATCCAGGCCGCCGCTCAGGGTGCTGCCCACCAGCCCGCCCCGGTCGCGTCGCAGACGGCAGCGCACGGCCTCATCGAACACCTCCAGGAAGCCGGCCACGTAGTCGCGCCGATCGCGCAGGCGCAGCGGTGGCGTGTGCTCCAGATGCCAGTACTGCTCCAGGCGATGGCGCTCCCGGCTGACCGTCAGCCGATGGGCCGGCGGCAGCCGATGCAGGCCGCGTCGCACGCTCCGGCCGCCGTGGTAGGCCTGCCAGGCCACCAGCACCTGGGCCACGTACAGCTCGTCGATCCCGTGGGGCAGCAGCTGGAGATCGATCAGCAGCGACTGCTCCGTGGCGAAAGCCAGCAGCGTGTCGGTGAGCACGTAGTAGAGGGAGGTGATGCCGAAGTGGTCGCGGGCCAGGAAAAGGGAATGCTCGCGTTCGTTCCAGATCGCGAAGGCCCAGTCGCCCAGGATCCGCTCGCAGCAGGCCTCGCCCCAGCGCAGCCAGGCCCGGTGGATCAGATGGGTGTCGTCGCAGGCCGGCTCGCGGGGCGTTTCGGCGCCCCAGGCCTCCACGTTCAGCTCCAGCTGCTCCAGCAGCTCGCGGCGGTTGTCGATCCGGGCCGATCCGAGGCAGAGGCTGCCGGAGGGGCCGTGCTGCGACAACCTGCCGCGCCAGTGCAGGTGGTCGCGGATCAGCTCCTGCCGCTGCGGATCCTCTGCCTCCGGCGGCAGGGCAGGTAATCGGTCGGTGGAGCGGCGGCCCACCAGGCCGGCCATCGGAACGATCACGATGGACCTTCTCAGCCGCGAAACCGTACCAGGGGCTGCCAGGTGGAGGGCACGGGAAAGCCGCTGATCGGTGCCCCCCCGCTCTCCAGCCAGGCATGGGCCATCAGCCCCTCACCGGGCGTGGCGACACCGAGGGTGAGCTGGGCCGGTCGGCCATTCCGGCGCAGCAGCACGGTGCCCACCAGGGCGCAGGGCAGGCAGGTGCCGGCGAAGGGCGCCCAGGCGGCAGCCCGCCTGATCGCCTCGGCGATGTCTCGGTTCAGGGGATCAGGGGTGGCGGCTCCGCCGTTGGGAAGGGAATCGGTCGCGGCGGCAGGGCGGAGCGCCACCAGCCTCAGCAGGTGGCGCAGGGGCACGATCCGCAGGGCGGCACCGGCGGCGGGCAGCAGCAGCCAGGCCTGCAGCGTCAGCCGCCGCTGTCGGGCGCTCAGCCGGCTCCAGCGCTGCCAGCGCCCGCGATGATGGGCAGGGGCTGAGGTCATTCCCATGGGCACACCCTATGGCCGGGATCCGGCCGAGCTGGTGGCCCTGCGCCGGGCTCTTCGCTGGATGCTGGCCATGGAGCAGGGGAGCGCGCCCCCCCCTCCCGATGGCTCCGGCCTGGAGGCTGAACCCCTGCTGGCCGCCGTGGCCCGCCACCGACTCGAGCTCTGCCTGAGCCCCCATGCCACCCTGCTCGGCTTTCCCGCCGTCGTGGTGGCGGAGCTCAAGCGCCGCGCGGCACTGCAGCGGCTCGGCGGGCTGGCGCTGGCGGGTCTGGCCGTGGAGCTGATCCCCCGCTTCGAGGCGGCGGGGGTGCGGGCGCTGGTGTTCAAGGGGCCTCTGCTGGCGGCGCAGACCAGCGGTGATCCCGGTGGCCGGGGCAGCGGCGATCTCGATCTGCTTGTGGAACCTGAGTCGGTGGAGGACTCCATCGCCGTTCTGGAGGGGGCGGGGTTCCGGCGCCTGCCGGGGTATGCCCCAGACCAGCGCCAGCGCAGGGCCTGGCGCTACGCCCTCTGGGCGATGAAGGAGCTGCCCCTGGCCCGGGGGCCGCTGCTGGTGGATCTCCACTGGGCGCTCACCAACGTGCAGCGTCAGCGGCCGGGATTCGAGGCCGTCTGGCGGGAGCGGCAGGAGATCGCGATCCAGGACCGGCCCGTGCCCACCCTCAGCCTCGCCCATGCCCTCGACCACCTGGCCGCCCATGCCCTCGACGATCGCTGGGGGGAGCTGAGGGCCCTGGTGGATCTGGTGCGGCTGATGCGCCTGCGGGGGGAGGCGCTGGCGGACGATCTGCACGGCCGGCCGGGGGTGGCCCTGGCCTGGGCCGTGGCCGCTACCCTGCTGGAGGTGCGTCTGCCGGGTCTGGAGGATCCATACCGGCTGTCGGGGCGGCAGCGCTGGGCCGTGGATGTGGCGAGACGGGCCCAGCGGGAAGCCCCGTTTCTGCATCAGCGGCAGTCGTGGCGCCTGAAGCGGGCCTGGGATCTCTGGTACCAGCGGGTGGCCCTCAGCCGCTCCCCCCACGACTGGCTGCGCAGCGCAGCGGCCTATGCCCTGCCGCCGGCGGTGTTCAACGATCCCGCCTCAGGGGCTGACCGCAGCCTTGACGCCGCCCTGGCCTCCCGCCTGGCCCGGATTCGCCGGCGGCTCAGCTCCTAATCGTGGAGGGCCCGGGCCTGGTCGCGGTCGAACAGGCTCCGCCGGATCGTGCGGTCCGCCATGGCCAGCAGCTCCCTGTCATGGCTGGCCACCAGCACCAGACGCTCCCGGCAGCGTTCCCGGATGATCTGCCGGACCAGGGTGGCGCTGCCGGGATCCAGGGAGGCGGTGGGTTCGTCAAGCACCTCCACCCGTCGATCGATCAGCCACGTCCGCAGCAGCACCAGCCGCCGGATCTCCCCGCCGGAGAAGCAGTCGAGCGAGAGATGCAGCTGGCCATCGAGCCCCTCCGGGCGTGCCAGCAGGTGAACCAGATCGAGCCTCTCCAGCCACACCTTCAGGGCACCGTCGGTCCACTGGCCGGAGCCGCTGCGCTGGAGCAGCAGGTTGTCCCGCAGGCTGCCCTCGAACAGCACCGGATCCTGGGGGGCATAGGCCACCAGCTGCCGCCAGCTGCGGGCACCGGCGCGGCCCTCCCAGGCCGTGGCGCCCGCCGGCCCCTGCAGGTTCCAGCAGGAGCGCTCCTCCCCCAGCAGGCCGGCGAACCCGTCCAGCAGGGTGGTCTTGCCGCTGCCGGAGGGTCCTGCCACAACGGTCAGTTGCCCCCGCTCCAGCTCCACCGCCACCTGCGGGTCGTGCCAGGACACCCGCAGCAGGGGCTGCGGAGCAGGCTCGTCGGACTCGGAAGCCGAAAGGCCGATGGCGGAGCGGGGATGGGGATCGGCCGCGGGAGCCCGCAGGCGCCGACGCAGGCGGCAGAGCTCGCCGTAGCCGGGCAGGGCGCCCAGGCCATAGCGCAGGTTGCTGATCACCGTGCCGAGCGAGCTGGCGGCCCGAACCACCAGCAGCAGGGTGGTGGCCACCGCCTCAGGGGTGAGGCTGCTCTGCACCAGCCAGAGCCAGAGACCCACCACCGCCAGAGCCAGGCCATCCCGCAGCACCGTGTAGCTGGCCTGCCGACGCACGGTGTGCTGCAGCACCTGGCGCACCTCCAGGGTCTCCCTGGCGAAGCGGTCCAGCAGCCATGGTTCGGCTCCGGCCGCCCGCACCGCCTTGAGGCCGTGCAGGCCATCGCCCACCGTGCGCTGGATGGCGCCGTTGAGCCGGGTCTGGAGGCGGCCCAGCTGCCAGGCTCCCGAGCGGCGCAGCAGGGCGGCCGTGGCCGCGGCGCCGAGACCGAGCAGCAGCGGCAGGGCGGCGCCGCGCGCCACCACCAGCACCCCCAGGCCGTAGATCACCAGGGCGATCACGTTCTGCAGGGCCCGCACGCCCTGATCGAGGGCGAGGGTGCTGCGGCTGATGTCGCCGACCAGCAGACCGAGCAGATCGCCCCGTCCCACGGTCTGGACCTGGTTGGCCGGTGCCGCCAGCACCAGGGCCAGCAGATCGTGTCGCAGCCGATCGCTGAAGCCGTTCTGCAACTGTTCCTGCCGCACGCTGGCCAGGCCCTGCAGCGCCGAGCGCCCCACCACCAGAGCAAACAGAATCGGCAGCGACACGTGCAGCGGCAGGGTGGTGCCGCCCGGTTGGGCGAGCAGCAACCGGATCGCCACGCCCAGGCCGCCCACATCGAGCAGGCTGACCATCAGGGTCAGCCCCACCTGCGTGCCCACCTGCCGCAGGCCCGCTTCCCGGATCAGGGCGATCCAGAGGGCCAGGGGTTCGGCGGCTGGGAAGGGGAGGAGCTGACGCATGCAGGGGTGGCCGGCATCCATGCCGATCGTGCCGATCCTGCCCTGACCGTTCGCGACATCGGTGATCCGATGGGCAGATCACCCGGTTTCGTCTGGGCCGCACCTGAGCTACACCTTCAGGTCAGGGCGCTGAGCGGAGCCACCGGGGTGCGTCTGTCGCCAATCCCCCCTTCAGCTCCGACGTCGTGACGAGCAGCCCCACCGCCCCGACCACCCCCCACCCCTTCCTCGCCCGGCTGCTGGCGGCCCCCTCGGTCGTGCTGCTGGTGGTGTTCCTCGCCTCGGTGCTCAGCACCGCCCCGCCGCCGAGGCTCCTCGAACCCCAGTGGCACCTGGCCCTGATCGCGGCGCTGGTTAACAGCGCCTCCCTGGCCCTGATGGGTGCCCTGCTGCTGGTGCCCCTGCAGGGATGAGCCGGCTGGCGGCTGTATTCGTCCGTCACGGGCAGCCAGCAGCAGCAGCTCTTCGGGCCGAACGCCGGCCTCTCGCCTGCCGAACTGCCCACCCCCATCGGCGAGCTGCGCCCCATGCTGCTGGCCAGGGCCGAGCAGGCCTCCCGGCAGCTGATGCAGCAGGTCGAGGCCCAGACCGCCTTCAAGCCCGATCAGCTGGTGAAGGAAAGCCTGTGCATCGCCATCTCGGCGGTGGGCTATGCCATCGGCTTCGCCTTCCTGGCCGGCGTGTTGCCGCGGGGGAAAGCGATGGCGGCGCCACAGCGCC
>CAZBMT010000025.1:0-13539 GCA_964492645.1 uncultured Cyanobium sp.
TGCAGCAGGCCGTCACCCTGGCCCTGGAGGCCCGCGATGCCCTCGGCCCCCAGCTCCGCAGCCTGCTCAAACGTCTCGGCGACCTCCTGGTGGTGCTGCTGACCCAGGTGCTCGGCCGGGCGATCGGCCTGGTGGGGCGCGGCATTGTCCAGGGGATGGGCCGCAGCCTCAACCGCAGCTGAGGCGGCCGGGTACCACGGCACAATGAGCCCACCCGCCCGTTTCCCCTTGCCCCGTTCGCTGTCCCGGCCCCTCGCCGGCCTCTGGGCCCTGCTGCTGACCGTGGTGCTGGGGCTGCTCTGGGCCCCGGGGGAGGCGGCGGCCAGCCTGGAGAACGACCGCTACGACGGCAACATCTTCGCCCTCTACGCCGGCAACGGCTCCCTGGTGCCGCCCCGCAGCAGCCTGGCCCAGTCGCTGGAGGAGCACCGGGTGGCGGTGCTCGTCTACTACCTCGATGACAGCCAGGTCAGCAAGCAGTTCTCGCCGGTGGTGTCGGAGCTGCAGCGGGTCTGGGGCAATGCCGTCGACCTGATCCCCCTGGTCACCGATCCGCTGCAGAACCGGCCCGATGGCGGCGTGGCCGATCCCGCCCACTACTGGGACGGCCTGATTCCCCAGGTGGTGGTGATCGACAGCACCGGCCGTGTCGTCTTCGATCGCCATGGCCAGGTGAGTGTCGATGCCATCAACGCTGCCGTGAGTGACGCCACCGGCCTGCCGCTGGCGCCCGGTTCGGGAAGGAGCGCCACCTTGAGCTTCAACGAACTCAACAGCGAAGTGGTGACCTCCCGCTGATGCCGGCCAGCCGCACCGAAACCGACAGCCTCGGCCCGGTGGAGGTGCCGGCCGACCATTTCTGGGGCGCCCAGACCCAGCGCTCCCTGCGCAACTTTCCCTTCGGCGCGCCGATGCCGCTGGCGGTGGTGCATGCCTTCGGCCAGCTCAAGGCCGCCTGCGCCGAGGTGAACGCCGCCCGGGGCGTGCTTCCAGCTCCCCTGGCGGCCCTGATCGTGGCCGCCGCCGAGGAGGTGAGCCAGGGCCAGCTTGATGACGAGTTCCCCCTGCGGGTCTGGCAGACCGGGTCGGGCACCCAGACCAACATGAACGTCAACGAGGTGATCGCCAACCGGGCGATCGCCGCCGCCGGCGGGGTTCTTGGCAGCAAGGTGCCCGTGCACCCGAATGACCACGTCAACCTGAGCCAGTCGAGCAACGACACCTTCCCCACCGCCATGCACATGGCGGTGGCGATCGAGCTGCACGGGCGGCTGATCCCCAGCCTGGAGGCGCTGATCGCCGCCCTGCGCGAGAAGGCGGAGGCCTACGCCGGCCTGATCAAGATCGGTCGCACCCACCTGCAGGATGCGGTGCCGCTGAGTCTGGGCCAGGAGTTCGGCGGCTACGCCTCCCAGCTGGACCTGGGGCTGGCGGGCCTGCGGGCCACCCTGCCCCAGGTGCTCCAGCTGGCCATCGGCGGCACGGCCGTGGGCACCGGGCTCAATGCACCGGCGGGCTTTGGTGAGGCGGTGGCCACCAGGCTGGCCGAGCGCATCGGCCTGCCCTTCACCAGTGCCCCCGACAAGTTCCAGGCGCTTGCCGGCCAGGAGGGGCTGGCGGCGGCCCATGGGGCGCTCACCGTTCTGGCGGGCAGCCTGATGAAGATCGCCAACGACATCCGCTGGCTGGCGAGCGGGCCCCGCTGCGGCCTCGGCGAACTGGTGCTGCCGGAGAACGAACCGGGCTCCAGCATCATGCCCGGCAAGGTGAATCCCACCCAGTGCGAGAGCCTCACCATGGTGGCCGTGCAGGTGATGGGCAACAACACCGCCGTGCAGATGGCGGCCAGCCAGGGGAACTTCGAGCTGAATGTGTTCAAGCCCCTGATCGCCCACAACCTGCTGGAGAGCATCGACCTGCTGACGGGAAGCTGCGGGACGTTCCGGGAGCTCTGCATCGACGGCCTGCGTGCCGATGTGGCCCACATCGAAGCCCAGCGGGACCGCAGCCTCATGCTGGTGACGGCCCTGACCCCGGCGATCGGCTACGACCGGGCCTGCGCCATCGCCCGCCACGCCCACGAGCACCGGCTGAGTCTGCGGGAGGCGGCCCTGGTGCTGGGGGAGATCAGCGGCGAGGAGTTCGACCGCCTCGTCAGGCCCGAGCAGATGGTCTGAGGCGGAGGGGCTGGGAGCGGCCCGGCGGACCATCCTCATCATCAGGGTCGCCTTCCGCACAAGGTTCTGCAGAGCGTCAGCGACAGAGTTTCCTGCTCCTCACCTGGTCGTGGCCTCTCCTGCGTTGATCACGTCCCTGTTGTGCCCACGATCGCTTCCATCTCCCGTGCCTCTGATGGGTCCGGACGCGGCGGCTTCGTGGATCGGCCCGGTCCCAAGGCCGGGCGACGAAGACGGTGATCTCCGAGCCTGAAATGGTCCCGCGCTGCCGCCCCCAGCCCCCTTCTCCGTTCGCCTGTGGCGATCAGCGCCGCGCCAGGAGGCCCGTGGTCGGAGTCCGAATGGCCCGCCGGAAGATCCCCGTAACCTCGGGGTCCACTCCCATCGAGCTGATGATCGTGGTGGCCACCGTGGCCCACGAGACCGGGCTCCACGCCATGACCGCCCAGCCCTCCGGCGGAGCCACCCAGTTCTGCAACGGTGCTTCCAGCCGACAGTTCGACAGCCGCCGCTGATCCGGGGACGCCGCCGGCGCCCTGTGCATGGGATCTCCGGCCTCTGCGAGTCATCGGCAGGCCAGGTTGCTGGTCAACCGCAACGGTGAAAAATCGAATGCAGGGTCCTCAACTGATTATCCACGAGCAGGCGCGGTGGGCCACTTGCTCGATCCAGAGCTTGCCACTCAGAGCAGATTGGCGGCCAGCTCCGCCAGTTCGGAGCGTTCCCCCCGTAACAGGGTGATATGGCCGGAGAGCAGCTGGCCCTTGAAGCGTTCCACCAGCCAGGTGAGCCCGTTGCTCTCCGCATCCACGTAGGGATTGTCGATCTGGTATGGGTCACCGGTGAGCACGATCTTGGTGCCTTCACCCACCCGGGTGACGATCGTCTTCACCTCATGGGGGGTGAGGTTCTGGGCCTCGTCCACCACCATGAACTGGCGGGGGATCGAGCGGCCGCGGATGTAGCTGATCGCCTCCACCTCCAGCAGCCCCATGCCCTTGAGGTCGCTCCAGTTGCTGCGGGGCGGGCGGTGGCCGCCTCGTGCGGGCTGGCCCTCGTCGCCGCCGAGGAGGAAGTCGAGGTTGTCGACGATCGGTTGCATCCAGGGGGCCATCTTCTCCTCCAGATCCCCGGGCAGGAAGCCCATCTCCTTGCCCAGGGAGATCACCGGGCGGGTCACGAGCAGCCGTTCGTAGAGGTGCTCATCGGCCACCTGGTGCAGGCCCGCCGCCAGGGCGAGCAGGGTCTTGCCGGTGCCGGCCTTGCCCACCAGGGTCACCAGGGCCACCGCCGGATCGAGCAGCAGATCGAGGGCGAAGGACTGCTCCCTGTTGCGGGGCTGGATGCGGCCCATCTTGGCCTTGGGTGACTTCTGCAGCGGCTGCAGGGTTCCGGTGCGGCCGTTGTAGCGGGCCAGCAGGGTGTGGGCCGGCTGGGCCAGGTCCACCAGGGTCACCCCCTCGTTCGCCAGCAGCGGCGCCACGGGGCCTGGCTGCTGCGGGATGGCGTCCACCGGCAGGCCGTCGCCGGCCTTCACCCGGTCCATCAGCTCGGCGCCCAGCCAGCGCTCGCAGAACCCCGGGTAGAGGTCGGCCATGTCCACCTTGTCGGTGGTGTAGTCCTGGGCGATCAGACCCACCGCATCGGCCTTGATGCGCAGGTTGGTGTCCTTGGTGACGAGCACCACCGGTGGCTGGCTGCCCACCACCTCCTGCAGGCGCTGCTCCAGGGCCACGGCCAGGATGTTGTTGTCGCCGTTGCCCGCCTTCAGCTCGGGGGGGAGCTGGCGCAGGGTCTCACTGCGGCAGAACACCACCTTCAAGGTGCCGCCGCTGGCGTCGTCGATGGGCACCCCCTCGGCCAGGTTGCCCTTCTGGCGCAGCTGGTCGAGCAGCCGCGACACCTGCCGGGCATTCCTGCCCTTCTCGGAGGGGTCCCGCTTGAAGCGGTCGATCTCCTCGACCACCTCGATCGGGATCACCACCTGGTTGTCCTCGAACCGGTTCAGCGCCTGGGGGTCATGCAGCAACACGTTGGTGTCGAGCACGAAGGTCTTGCGCATGCCAGTGACCTGCCGGTTCCATGGGGGCGAAGCTAGGTCCGCGGGCGCATCTACGCTCCGGCCGGACATTCCCCGACGTATCGGCTTGCCGTTCCCCGTTTCCTTCCTTCTGGTCCTGCTGCTCCTCCTCGGCCTGGGGCTGGTGGTGCTCGAACTGCGCCACCGCCTGAGGCCCGCCTCCCCCCTCCAGCTGCTGCCGGGGGCCTTCCAGTTGCGACGCCGGGCCCAGGGCCTGGAGATCACCGGCGAGATCCGGATTCGCAACCCCCACCCCCGCATGGAGGTGATGGTGCCCGAGATCACGGTGGTGCCGACCCTGCTGGGCCGCAGTGACGTCGGCCAGGTGCGCCACGAGCTGCACATCACGCCGATGCACCCCGACGAGGAGGCCCGCCCGGACGGCTACTGGGCCGCCTACATCGTCAAGGGCCGCAAGAGCACCGCCGCCCATCTGCGTCTCAACCTGATCGCGCCCGGTGGCCTGGATCTGGAGAGCGTGCTCGACACCCTCTGGATGGACATTCACTGGGTCAACTACGGCCCCTTCGGACGGCTGCAGCGGCGCCAGGGGATCCTGCTGGCGCTGCAGAAGCCGGAGCCGGGCGACCCGTCCGCACCGGGCTGGCGCGACGGCGAGCGCTGCCGGGTGCTGCCCGTGCGCACCCACCTGCTCGGGGTGCTCGACGACCCGCTGGAGGTGCTGCAGCGGTACACCGCCGGCCTGCTGCAGCCAGGCGATGTTCTCACCATCGGCGAGACGCCCCTGGCGGTTATCCAGGGGCGGTATCACCACCCTTCGATGGTGAAGCCCTCCTTCCTCGCCCGCCAGCTCTGCCGGGCGTTCCACCCCACCAGCTCCCTGGCCACGGCCTGCGGGCTGCAGACGTTGATCGACGTGTCCGGCCCGGCGCGGGTGCTCGGTGCCTGGGTGGTGGGCACCGCCCTGAAGCTGGTGGGCAGCAAGGGCTGGTTCTATCGCCTGGCCGGCGAGCAGGCCCGCCTGATCGACGACATCACCGGCACCACCCCCCCCTACGACCAGACGATCGTGCTCGGCCCGGACCAGCCGGCGGCCTGGTGCGAGCGGATGGCGGCGGCCCTCGGGGTGGCGGTGGCGGTGGTGGACGTCAACGACCTGGGGCGGGTGAAGGTGCTGGCCGCCAGCGGCGGCACCGATGAAGCCCTGCTGATGCGGGCCCTGCGCCCCAACCCCGCTGGCAACGCCAACGAGCGCACGCCTCTGGTGCTGGTGCGTCCCGCGTAGAATCCTTTCACGACGTTTCCCTTCTCCACCGTCGCCTGCCGTGCCAGTGCCTGCCGTGCCAGTGCCTGCCCAGGGCAGAACCTCCCCCACCTGGACGGTGGAGCCACTGCAGGGATGGCATCTGCCCCTGCTCGATGATCCCGCCTTCCTGCCGTTGCAGCCCCTGCTGCAGCGCTCCCTGCTGCTGGCCCTGCCCGAGCGGCTGCTGACGGCGGTGACCAGCCGTCGCCCGCTGGCCGGACAGGTACTCGTGGCGTTGCAGCGGCTGGGACTCACCCGCCAGCAGGCCGTGGGCCTGATCGTCTGCCGCCGGCTCAACCGCAGCGGCACCTGCTGGCAGGTGCAGCACCTGCGCCTCGCCCTGGCCGCCAGCGAGGGCGCGCCCCTGGCCGGCGATCTGCTGCGCCAGGCCATCGGCCGCGTGAAGGGCGCCGCCAGCTGGATCGCCACCGCCTCGAGCCTCGACACCCCCCGGCTGGCCACCTTGCGGGAGCAGGGGTTCCAGCCCCAACGCACCGATCGCCTCTGGCGCTGGCAGCTCCCCGCCGACCGGCCAGCCCCCGCCGTTCCCAGCGATCTGCAGCTGCGCCCGCTCAATCGCCGCACCGCTTCGCTGCTGTGGCACCTGGAGCAGGCCACCTGCCCGGCCCACCTGCGCCAGCTGCAGGATCGCCGCATCGAGGACCTGCTCGACCAGAGCCGCAGCCAGGGCTGGATCCTGGTGGACGCCGTCCGCAACGAAGCGGTGGCCGGCGTGCGCCTGCTTGATGAGCACCCCGGCGGCGGCCAGGCGGTGGAGCTGAGCATCCACCCCGGCTGGGGCCACCTGCTCGGGCCGGCGGCGGAGTCGTTGCTGCACCGCATCGGTCACGGCGGCGGCAGCCTCTGGCTGCGCTGCGAGGTAAGCGACGGCGACCGCCAGCGTTGGCTGCAGGGCCTCGGAGCCGAGGCCCACGGCGAGGAGGTGCTGATGGCCCGCAGCGTCTGGCGCCGCCAGGAGGGCCAGCCGGCCAAGCGGGCGGCTCGCCGCATCGAGGCGGTGCTGGAGCAGCTGCAGCCGCGGAGGCGGCCGATGCCCACCCCCACCGGCCCCCTCGGCAGCCTGCCCACCGCGCCCCTGGTCCTGCGCTGAATGGCGCCGCCCCGGCCGCGGTCGGTGCTGGCCCTGGATGTGGGACGCCGCCGGATCGGCCTGGCCGGCTGTGATCCCCTGGGCGTCACGGTGACACCCCTCCCCGCCCTGGCCCGGGGCGCTTTCCAGGCCGACCTGGGCCGGCTGCTGCAAATGGTGCGCCAGCGGCGGGTGGCGGCCCTGGTGGTGGGCCTGCCGCTCGACGCCGGCCAGCGGCCCACACCCCAGGGGGTCCACTGCCGGCGCTACGGCCTGCGGCTGGCCAAGGCCCTGGCGGCCCTCGGCCAGCCCCTGCCCCTGGCCTGGGTGGATGAGCACGCCAGCAGCTGGGCGGCCGCTGAGCGCTTCGGCCTGCACGGCGACCGCAGCGGCCGGCTCGACAGCGCGGCGGCGGTGCTGCTGCTGGAGCAGTGGCTGCGGGAGGGACCCGAACCGCGCGACCCCCCGGCGTTCAGGGCCGATCCGGTCGCCCCGGCGGCCATCGCCGTGGGCACAAGGGCCGGTGCTGATCCATTCTGAGGGGACCCGCTTCCCCTCGATGGCCTCCGACCCCCCCGCGATGACGGGTTCCGGCGATGTGCCCACCGTGCAGGTGCGGGACGGCAGCGGCCGCCAGCTGCTCTGTTTCCTGGAGCAGCTGATCCCCCTCGACGGCCACGACTACGCTCTGCTGACGCCGGTGGACACCCCGGTGTGCCTGTTCCGCTTGCGGGAGGATGACGACCCCGAGCTGGTGGAGACCCTCGACGCCACCGAGCCGATCCTCTCCGTGGCGGATGTGGTGCTCCAGGAGCACGACCTCACCCTGGTGCGTTCCGCCGTCACCCTCACCGTCAGCGGCGAGCTGGAGGAGCCCGATCCCGACGACCTCGAGGACGAGGAGGGCGATGATGACAGCGAGACCTACGAGCTGCTCGTCAGCTTCATGGCCGGTGATGAGGAGTACGGCCTCTACATCCCCCTGGATCCGTTCTTCGTGGTGGCCCGCATGGACGGCGCCGATGCGGTGATGGTGGAGGGCGAGGAGTTCGAGCGTGTCCAGCCCCGCATCGAGGCCGAGCTGGAGGAACGGGAGAGCGACGACTGATGCTGCGCGACCTGCTCACGCCCGACTGGCTGCCCGGAACCTCCCTGGCGCACCTGCCCCTGCAGGAGCTGGTCGACCGTGGCATCCGCGGCCTTGTCCTCGACGTCGATCGCACCCTGCTGCCCCGGCGCCAGGCCACCATGCCCCTGCAGGCCGAGGTGTGGCTGCGCCACGCCCGCGAGCACATGCCCCTGCACCTGCTCAGCAACAACCCCTCCCGCCGTCGCATCGGGGCGGTGGCCGACACCATGGGCCTTCCCTACACCACCTCAGCGGGCAAGCCGCGGCGGGCGGCGCTGCGCAAGGTGCTGCAGGACCTCGCCCTGCCCCCGGCCCAGGTGGCCCTGGTGGGCGACCGCCTGTTCACCGACGTGCTGGTGGGCAACCGCATGGGCCTGTTCACGGTGCTGGTGAAGCCGATCGACCCCGACGGTGAACCCTGCCGCCAGGACCGGCTCCAGAACCTGGAACTGCGCATGGCCCGCTGGGTGGGTTCGGTTCCGGGTTGATGGCGACATCCGGCTCTCCCGCCAACGGCGGACTGCGGCGTGTGATCAAGGTGGGCACCAGCCTGCTGCGAGGGACTGCCGAGCGGTCCACCGCCGCGGTGATCGCCGATCTGGCCGCCAGCTTCGGCCGGCAGCAGCGCCGGGGCGACCAGCTGGCCCTGGTGACCAGCGGCGCGGTGGGGCTGGGCTGTGAGGCGTTGCGTTTCAGCCGCCGCCCCACCGAGGTGGTAGCCCTGCAGGCGGCCGCCGCCGTCGGCCAGGGCCTGTTGATGGGGCTGTACCGGGAGGCCTTCGCCGTGAGGGGCATGGCGGTGGCCCAGGTGCTGCTCACCCGCAGCGATCTGGCCTCCCGGCGCCGGTACCAGAACGCCTGCCGCACCCTGGAGCAGCTGCTGGAGTGGGGGGTGCTTCCGGTGGTGAACGAGAACGACACCCTGGCCACCGACGAACTGCGCTTCGGCGACAACGACACCCTTTCGGCCCTGGTGGCGGTGGCCATCGGCGCCGATGAACTGGTGCTGCTCACCGATGTCGACCGCCTCTACTCCGGCAACCCCCGCACCGATGCCGACGCCAGCCCGATCGAGGAGGTGCGCGACCTGGCGGAGCTGGAGCGTCTCAGCCACGTGGCGGAGGGGGGCGGCCAGTGGGGCACCGGCGGCATGACCACCAAACTGGCGGCGGCCCGCATCGCCACCTCCAGCGGCATCCGGGTGCGTCTGGCCGATGGCCGCGATCCGGCGGTGCTCGAGGCCCTGTTCGCCGGCGAGAAGGTGGGCACCGTGTTCCAGCCCAGCGCCACCCCTCTGGCCGACCGCAAGAGCTGGCTGGCCCATGCCCTGCTGGTGAAGGGCAGCGTGCGGGTGGATGAGGGTGCCGAACGGGCCCTGCTGCAGCAGGGGGCCTCCCTGCTGGCGGTGGGCATCCGTGCGGTGGAGGGTCACTTTGCCCGGCGTGAGGCTGTGCGGGTGCTGGCCAGCGACGGCCGCGAGCTGGGGCGGGGCCTGAGCACCCTCAGCAGCGAGGAGCTGCGCGGGATCATGGGTCTGAGCAGCAAGGAGGTGCGCCGCCGGCTGGGGCCGGTGGGCGATGCGGTGGTGCACCGCGACCAGCTGGTGCTCACCTGCCTGCCGGCCTGAGCGCGCCGCTGCGCACCAGGTATCTGGCGGCCATGGCCCCTCAGCGAGGCCCCGGGCGCAGGCTTTGGATCAGCTGCTCAGCCAGCCGTTGCAGGGGATGGCCGCCGGCCGTCCCCGTGCGGTAACAGTCCTGCTGCAACAGGCCGGCCTGGGAGAGCAGGCTGACCTCGGGGGTGGGGATGGGCGGCCTGTAGCGCAACAGCCAGATCCGATCGAAGTCGTCGTCGTCAATCCGGGGCATCTGCGTCCAGCCCAGCCCGTGCGCCAGCAGCGGCAGGCGCCGATGCTCCCAGGCGACCACCAGCACACCGCCGCTCAGCTCGGGATCGGCGAGCAACTGGCGGCCGATCTGCTCGGAGCGTTGGTCGGCCTGGGCGTACAGACGAATGTTGACCCCCATGGCCACGGCCAGTGGAACCAAGGTCTGATAGCTGCGGGCGTTCTTGCCGGTGGTGTGATCAAAGCCGTAACTGGCCAGATGCAACCGCCTCTGCGGCACAAGGCAGGCGGGCAAGAGGTGACTGAGACGCAAGGCCTGCAGCAGTCCCGTCTCCGAGAGGTTGAAGTTGTCCCGACCCTCCAAGGGGACATCCTTGTGCCCATGGCGTACCAGCACCACAAGCTCAGGGACGGCCGCCGCCGCCGGGGGCAGCAAGGTGGCAGCGGCCAGTCCGGCATGCAGCGCCAGCCGCATCGCCGCTGAGGTCACAGTGCCGTCCATCAATCGCTCAGCAGCGGGACTCCGGCCGGAGGCTGCAGCAGCAAACGGCTGCGCTCTCCGGCCACCTGCTGCTTGAACGTGCGCCACTGGGGAGAGGCGATCAGCTCCTGGCTGATCGCCTGGGCCAGCCGCTGGCTGGCCTCCACATCACTGGGGTAATGCACGCCGCAGTAGGCGCGCACGTAGCCCCCCTGAAGGCCCACCGGCAGCAGCCGCTCGCGGCGCTCCGGCAGCAGGTCGGCCAGCAGCAGGGACGCGGTGGCAAACCAGGTGGCGTGGCCGCTGGGAAACGACCAGGAGCTCTCCAGGGGCAGGCAGGGCTTCAGATCCGGGTGGCTGACGAAGGGGCGTGGTCGGGCCAGCGCATCCTTGAGCTGATCCTTGAGTTCGTCGGCCCGCTTGAGAAAGGCCGGCAGTCCCGCGTAGAGGCTGGGCGATGTCCTGGCCAGGTCGGCGCCCACGGCGGCATCGAAGACACTGAGATTGCGGTTCAGGAAACGCCAGCTGTGCACAATCCCGGCCGGCGTACGGCTGCGCTGGTTCCAGCGCAGGATGGCCAGATCATCGCGTTCCTGGCGGCTGCCGGGGGCCGGTGGTTGGCCGATCACGGCGCGGTAGGCGGCCGGCTGGAGCACCAGACCCGCCGCCGGATCAGCCGGCTGGGCGAGCGCCGGGCCTGCCAGCGCCAGAGAGCCCGGCAGCAGGGCGGTCTGCAGCAGCAGCAGGCCCGACAGCCATGGTCCCGGGCGCAGGCTGTTCATGGTTGAGGTGTCAGCGGCGTGCTGGAAGCACCGTAGGGATGGCTCGGCCGTCAGAACCGTTCGTCACCGATGGCGGGCAGCACCAGCTCGCGCACGAAGGACGCCGGCGACAGCTGCAGCAGGGCCGAGACGATCCGGATGACGTCGTGGAGCGGAATCTGCCGGCCCTCGCCGCGCCGGGCGGCCACCTCGGGCGACGCCTCAAGGCCGTCGTCGGTGTTGAGGTGGCCCAACTGCAGGCAGGTCACCGCCAGCTGCCGGTCCCGGAAGCTCTCCCGCAGGGCATCGGCGATGCCGCTGAGGGCGAACTTCGAGGCGCCGAAGGTCACCTCCGGCTGGCCGCTCCGGGGCAGGCCGGAGGTGGAGCCGGTGAGGATCAGCTGGGGTTTGGGGGAGCCGAGCAGCCGCGGCATCAGCCGCCGCAGCAGCATCAGGGCGCCGGTGATGTTGACGGTCACCAGGGTGGCGATGCTCTCGTCGGGATCCTCCAGGAAGCTGTAGGAATCGCTGAAGGCGTTCGCCTCCCAGATGCCGAGGTTGTAGATCAGCACGTCCAGCTGGGCGGGGGCCTGCTGCTCGATCCACCGGGCCGCCGGCAGCGGCTCGGCCAGATCCGCCTCGATCCAGGCGAGCTCGACGCCCTGCGGCAGTCTCAGGCCATCGGGCCGACGCCGCGAGACACCGACGACCGTGTCGCCGGCACTGCCCAGTCCTTCCACGAAGGCACGGCCAAGCCCGCGGCTGGCTCCCACCACCATCAGGTTCATGGATACCCTCCGGCGCAGGGGATGTCGAAATGCAGCACATCTTCCGCCACGCCGAGCCTGGCGTAGAGGGCGATGGCGGGCCCGTCGTCGCGATGGGCCTGCACGAAGATCCCGTCCCATTCCCGCTCGGCGGCGAGCGTCCTGAGGCGCTCGATCAACGCCGTGGCCACTCCCCGGCGCCGGTGATCGCGATGCACGGCAAGGTCGTAGAGATAGAACTCCCGGCAGGCCCGCTGGAACGTGGGCAGGGCATAGCCCGTCAGTCCGCCCACCACCCCCGCTTCCGTCTCGGCGACGATCGCCAGGCCGATCGCACCGCCGAGCAGCTCGCTCAGGTACCGGTCCGAGGGCTGCAGCTCCGGGTCGCTGCCGTGGTCGTCGAAGACGTCGGCGAACAGCGCCAGCAGGGCGCGGAGGGTGTCCGTGTCCGTGGGGCCCAGGACACGGATGGACGGCTGGGTTGCGGCCATGGCCGGAGGCGCTGTCTGGGGTCCCGCCAGTCTGGGCGAGCATCGGATCCGCTGCCCTCGGGCTAGAAGAGGACAACGGCGGAGCCCAAGGGGTGGATCTCGAGCGCTTTCAGAGGCTGTTCACGGCGCCGCTGCTGCCGCTGGGTCGCCAGAGCTTCTCCCTGCTGTGGCTGCTGCAGGTGCTGCTGCTGCTGCTGGTCGTGAGCCTGGCGGCGCGCTGGCTCAAGCGGCTGCTGGCCGGCAGGGTGCTGCGCTGGTTCTCCCTGCCGGAGGGGCGGCGCGAGGCGGTGGCCACCCTGGTGTCCATCGGCTTGGCCGCCCTGGGCTATGTGGTGGTGGCCCAGGGGATGGGGCTCAACATCGGCGCGCTGGCCGTGGTCTTCGGTGCCCTGGGGGTGGGGATCGGCTTCGGCCTGCAGGAACTCACCCGCAATCTCACCAGCGGCCTCACCCTGCTGATGGAGGGGAAGCTGAAGGTGGGCGACCAGATCGAGTTCGGCGACACCAGCGGCTTCATCCGGGAGATCTCGATCCGCTCCACCGTGATCCGCACCTTCCAGGGCGCCGAGATCGTGGTGCCCAATTCGGCGATCACCAACGCGCCGGTGAAGAATCTCAGCTACCTGAGCCCCGATGGCCGGGTGGATGTGCAGGTGCTGGTGGCCCACGGCAGCGACACCCTCGCCGTGACCGAGGTGCTGCTGGAGGCGGCCCTCGCCGAACCTTCGGTGCTCTCCGAACCACCGCCCAAGGTGCTGCTGCATGGCCTCCAGCCCCAGGGGATGGCCTTTGAGCTCTGGGCCTGGACCTCGGCGATCCAGGCCAGCCTCAGCCTGCGCAGTTCGCTCAACTACGCCATCGAGCAGGGGCTGCGTGAGCGCCGCATCGAACTGGCCGGCTCCCGCCAGCACATCCAGCTGCTTTCGGCCCGGCACGGATCTCTGGAGGACGGTGAAGCCCGGAACTGGCAGCCGCTGCGGGACGCCCTGCCCGACCATCCCTGCTTCACCGGCATGGACGAGCGCCGGCTGCGCGAACTGGTGGGTAGCGGCGCCCGCCGCTCGCTGCCGGCCGGCACCGTGCTCGTCCGCAAGGGGGAGGAGGGCTGCTGCTTCCACCTGGTGCTGAGCGGTGCGGTGGATGCCATCCACGAGACCGAGCGGGTGAGCCGCAAACTGTTCACCTTCAGCGCCGGCGAGTTCTTCGGGGAGCTGCCGCTGCTGCTCCAGGTGCCCTACCCCACCACCATGGTGACCGCTGAGGACACGACGCTGTTCGTGGTTCCCAGCGGCAGCTTCCGCGCCCTGCTGGCCTCGCGGCCCGAATTCGCCGACACCGTCGCCCGCGAGGTGGCCCGCCGCAGCGACGTGCTGCGCAGCTACGAGGACTGCCTGCGCCAGCGCGGCCTGCTCGAGGACGCCGACATGGGCCACCCGCTGCAGTGGTTCCG
>CAZBMT010000026.1:0-13511 GCA_964492645.1 uncultured Cyanobium sp.
GTTTCGGGGTCCCCTTCGGGGGACCCTTTTTTTCTGGCCGGTCCTCACGCCGGCCCAGGGGATGGCAGCATTCCCCGAATCCCCTCGCACGTGCGCAGAGCCATGGCCGGTGACGGCGAACCGATCAGCGAAGCCGAGGCCCTGGAGCAGCTGCGCCAGACCGACGACCAATCCGGTCAGTACTACGCGGCCTGGTGGCTGGGGCGAATGCGCAGCCAGCACCCGGAGGCCGTTCCCCTGCTGCTGGCCGCCCTCACCCAGCGCCAGCCCCGGGATCCGGGTGCCGGTGTCGAGCACAACGCGGTGGCCCGCAATGCCGCCAGGGCCCTGGGCAAGATCGCCGACCCGCGGGCGGTGCCCGAGCTGCTGGCGGTGCTCGACGACGCCGATGACGGGCTGCGGGAGGCTGCGGCCCGCTCCCTCGGCGAGCTTCGGGCGGTGGAGGCGGTACCTCTGCTGGTCCGCCGGCTGGCCAGCGGCCCAGCCGTCGCCGGCGCCTGCCGCAGCGACAGCCCGCGGCTGCAGGAGCCCTGTGAAGCGATGCTGGAGGCCCTGGGGGCGATTGGGGAGGCCCGGCCTGAGGTGCTGGAGGTGATCCGTCCCTTCACCGCCCACAACCGGCCCCTGGTCCGCAGCGCCGCCTGTCGCGCCCTGCTGCAGCTCACCGGGGAGACGGCCTGGGCGGATGAACTGCTCCAGCTGCTGCAGCATCCCCAACTGCAGGTGCGCCGGGCGGCCCTGATGGATCTGGGAGCCGTGGGATGGCGGCCCGCCCTGGAGCCGATCCGGCGCACCTTCGCCGAGAACAGCCTCAAGCTGATCGCCCTGCGGGGGCTGGTCGAGCAGGGCCGCCCCAACGGGGCGGGAGAGGGGGCGGACGGCGATGATGAGGCCCTCCTGACGGCGATGGACGCCCTGCTGTGATGACGGCCGGAAGCGGAGAGTCCCAGCAGGCGGCCGATCGGATCCGGGCCTTCGAGCGGGCCGGCAGCGCCGAGGAACTGGTCGCGGCCACCCGTCGGCTCATCGACTGCGACGACCCCCTGGCCACCGTTCCCCAGCTGGTGCAGGTGCTGGGGTTCAACAATCCAGGAGCCGCCGTCGCCGCCGTGGACGGCCTGATCGCGATCGGCCCGGACGCCGTGGGGCCCCTGCTGGCCAATCTGGATGCCCACAACTACGGGGCCAGGGCCTGGGCCGTCCGGGCGCTGGCGGGTATCGGCGACCCCCGCGGTCTGGAGGTGCTGGAGGACGCCCTGGCCACCGACGTCGGGCCCAGCGTGCGCAGGGCCGCGGCCAGGGGACTGGGGGCCCTGCGGCTGGAGAGCCTGGCCGATCAGCAACGGGAGGCGATCCGCCAGCGCTGCCTCGAGGCCCTCGAAGCGGGCCGCCGTGACGGGGAATGGGTCGTGCGCTACGCCGTGGCGGTGGGCTTCGAGGGCCTGGCCCTGCCCCTGTCACCACCCCATCCCCACCGCCAACGAGCCGTGGCGGGCCTCAGCCAGCTCCTGCGGCTGGAGCAGGAGGAGACTCTGGTGGTGCGCCTGCGGGCCGGTGTGGCCCTGAAGCGACTGGACGCCCGATGACCACCCCCGATCCCACCCCTGACGCGAACCGCTCCGGTGCCGACCGCCCCACCGGTGTCCTGTTCGTCTGCCTCGGCAACATCTGCCGCTCCCCGGCCGCCGAGGGGGTCTTCCTGCACCTGATCGCCCGCCAGGGGCTGGAGCAGGCCTTCACGGTGGACTCCGCCGGCACCGGGGACTGGCACGTGGGCCGCCCCGCCGACGCCCGCATGCGCAGCGCCGCGGCCCGCCGGGGCATCGTCCTGCCCAGCCGGGCGCGCCAGATCACCACGGCCGACCTCAGCCGCTTCGAGCACGTGCTGACGATGGACCGGCAGAACCTGGAGGCGGTGCGGGGCCTGGCCGGCAGGGGGGAGGCCACCACCCGCATCCGCCCGCTCACCCGTTACTGCCGCCGCTACAGCGTCGAGGAGGTGCCCGATCCCTACTACGGCGGCGAGGAGGGATTCGATCGGGTGCTGGACCTGCTGGAGGACGCCTGCGGGGGCCTGCTGGAGGCGCTGAAGGCCGATCCGCGCCCCGGCCGGGGACACCGCTAGGGCGGCGCCGCCGTCCCCTCGAGCGTCGAGGAGCCCGGCCAGGCATCCTCCGGCACCCGCTCGCGGAACAGGTCGACCAGCCGCTGAATCACGGCGTCGATGGCCAGGCCATCGGTGACCAGCTCCACGGCGTCATCCGCCTGGCGCAGGGGGGCTTCGGCACGGCTGGAATCACGGTGATCCCGCTCGGCGATCTGGGTCTCCAGTTCCTCCAGGGCCGGCACCGCGAAGCCGCGCTGGGCCAGGTCCGCCGCCCGGCGGCGGGCCCGCTCCGCCACCGTGGCGGTGAGGAACACCTTGCACTCGGCCTCCGGGAAGACGGCGGTGCCGATGTCGCGCCCTTCCGCCACCAGGCCGCCCCGCCGGCCCATGGCCTGCTGCTGGCGGGTGAGTGCCGCACGCACGCAGGCGTGGGCGGCCACGGTGGAGACCCGGTCGGTGACCTCCGGGCCCCGGATCGCCTCGCTCACCTCATGGCCGTTCACCAGGACCCGCTGCTCCCCGGCGGCGTCGCTCTCCAGGCGCAGGTCGAGGTCGGCGAGCAAGGGGGAGATGGCGTCGGCATCGGCCGGGTCCACGCCCCGGTGCAGCACCCACCAGGTCAGGGCCCGGTACATGGCGCCCGTGTCGAGATAGAGGAGGCCAAGGCGGCGGGCGAAGGCCCTGGTGACCGTGCTCTTGCCTGCCCCGGCGGGGCCATCAATGGCGACGATCGGCGGCCGGTTCATCAGAAAGATGTGATCGATCAGGCGGGTGCTGCCGCAGCGGGCGGCGGCGGCCAGCAGGGACATCCCGGCGGCACCGGGCTGCGGAATCAGCGTAAAGGGATGGACCAGCTGCACATACTCCACACCAAGCCCTGCCGCCTCCAGCTCCCCGCTGACCACCGCCGTCAGAGCCTGGGCGCTGCCGGTGCCGCCCCGCCAGCGCGTCAGCGCCGCCTGCAGGGCTGCGGGCAGGGCCGCCGCCTGATCCCGCTGGGCCGGGCTGAGGTAGCGATGGCGGGAACTGCAGGCGAGCCCGTCGGCCTCCCGCACGGTGGCGCAACCCTCGACGGTCACGGGCAGGGCCAGATCGGTGACGACGCGGCGCAGGATCATGAGCTGCTGCCAGTCCTTCTCCCCCAGCAGGAGGCGATCGGGCCGCACCAGGGCCAGCAGGCGACAGACGACGGTGGCAACCCCCTCGAAATGGCCCGGGCGTCCGGGGCCGCAAAGGGACAGGCGCAGGCCAGCCGGCGGAACCACCCCGGTGAGCTCCGCCTCGCCACCGGGGAAAAGGGCCGCCACGGAGGGGGCGAAGAGGGCATCGGCGCCGGCCGCCGCCCCCAGGGCCGCGTCGGCAGCCAGATCGCGGGGATAGCGCTCGAAATCCTCGGAGGGTCCGAACTGGAGCGGATTGACGAAAACACTGAGCAGTACCGCCGGCCGGCCGCCGGAAGCCGACGCCGACGCCCGCCGCAGCAGCTGCTGATGGCCCTGGTGCAGGCTGCCCATGGTGGGCACGAAATGGAGCGGCCGGCCGGCCTGGCCGCGGCGCCAGTCGCTCAGGTCGGCCAGGGTCTGAAGCAGTCGCACCGGCACCAAGCAAAAGCCCATCCGCCAGATTGGCGGATGGGCTGATGCGCAACGTTCCGGCCGCGGCCGGAGCGGAGACTCAGGGCAGGACTTCCAGCTTCACGTCGGCGATGCCGCTGGCGGTGAGGCCGAGCTCCTTGGCGGCGCCGTGGGCCAGATCAATCACCCGGCTGCCATGAAAGGGTCCGCGATCATTGATGCGCACCACGGTGGAGCGACCGTTCCAGAGGTTGGTGACGCGAACCATGGTGCCGAAGGGCAGGGTGCGGTGGGCAGCGGTGAGGGTGCCGGGCCGGAACACCTCGCCATTGGCGGTGCGGTTGCCGAAGAAACCGGGGCCGTACCAGCTGGCCTGACCGGTGGTGACCCGACCGGCGGAAGCGACCAGGTTGCTGGCCGTGGGCACGGTGCGGATCTCGTCGACGAAGCGCTCCCAGTTGGAGGGAAAGTCGGCGGGGCGGATGGCAACGGAACTCCCTGGCGCCTGCGTGGCAGTAAGGGAGCCGGCCTGGGCCGGGGCGATGCTGCTGGTGAAGAGGAGGGCGGCGGTGCCCAGGAGTTGAGTGACTCGCATGACAGGCGGAATACACCGGAGAAGCAGGCAGAAGGGGAAGGGACTTCCTCGGTGACTGCATTCGGACGTTGACGACAACCGGAACCTGATGCGGTGCTGGGTGAGGTGAACGGGACCGAAGTGGCCTGGTGAATTCCTTACAGAAAATGACGACCCCGGAAAACTATCCGAAGTTCGCAGGGCCACAAAGCACCCCTGACAGCCCACCGAATCGATCAGTTTTCTTCATCTTTGCCACCCTTCCAGGCGTCCACTGGCCTGACTGGCCCATCGGCGCCAGCGAAACATCAGTGGATTTGATGACGCCCATAAGCCGCTGCGATGGGTGTGTGGGTCAATCCAGGAATCGTCCACGCCCAGCGGCGGTCCAGGACCTCCCGGACGCCCCGCGGCCCCGTGCCGATGCAGGATCGGTGCAGCGCTGACCACCTGCCCCATGGACTACCGCTCTGCCGGCGTGGACGTGGCCGCCGGCCGCGCCTTCGTGGAACGCATCCGGGACAGCGTCGAGACCACCCGACGACCGGAGGTGCTGGGCCGACTGGGGGGCTTCGGCGGGCTCTGCCGGCTGCCGGCCGGGATGAAGCGTCCCCTGCTGGTGGCCGGAACCGACGGGGTGGGCACCAAGCTCGAGCTGGCCCAGGCCCATGGCGCCCACCACGGGGTGGGCATCGATCTGGTGGCCATGTGCGTCAACGACGTGATCACCAGCGGCGCCGAGCCCCTCTTCTTCCTTGATTACATCGCCACCGGCAAGCTCGGCCCCGAGGCCATGGCCGAGGTGGTGGAGGGAATCGCCGACGGCTGCCGCCAGAGTGGCTGTGCCCTGCTGGGGGGCGAAACCGCTGAGATGCCGGGCTTCTACGGCGCCGGCCGCTACGACCTGGCCGGGTTCTGCGTGGCGGTGGTGGAGGAGGACGAGCGAATCGATGGCACACAGGTGACCGCCGGCGACCGGATTGTGGCGGTGGCCAGCAGCGGTGTGCACAGCAACGGCTTCAGCCTGGTACGGCGCATCCTCGAGGCCGAGGCCGTCGATGCCGTCACACCCCTGCCTGCCACCGGCCAGGGGCTGATCGACGCCCTGCTCACCCCCACCCTCCTCTATGCCGCCCTGGTGAAGGAACTGCGTCGCTCCGGCCTACCCCTCCATGCCATGGCCCACATCACCGGCGGCGGCCTGCCGGAGAACCTGCCTCGCTGCCTGCCGCCAGGCGTCCACGCTGTGGTGGACCCCGGCAGCTGGGAGCGGCCGCCCCTGTTCCGCTGGCTGCAGGAGAAGGGACAGGTGCCCGAGGCCGACCTCTGGAACACCTTCAATCTCGGGGTCGGCTTCTGTCTGGTGGTGCCGCCGGTGGCCCTGCCCGCCACCCTCGACCTCTGCCGCTCCTCGGGCCACCAGGCCTGGGAGCTGGGCGGCGTCGCGGCGGGCGACCCCGGCGAGATCCCCCTGGCCGGATTGCCGCACTGAGGCGGCTCCGGTCCTGAAGCACCGCTTTTCCTAAGGTCATCAGCGTCTTTGCCGACACGACCAGGCACCCTCCCGCCCCGAAGAATTCGTTGTCCGATGTTCGATACGTCCAGACGCATCACGCGCCGCCGCAGTTCCGCCGGCCCGATCCCGCCCCAGCGCCCCCAGCAGCCCCGTCCCCGCCTTCGGGACGGTGGGGCTCCCCTGCAGCGCGAAGGCACGGGTGGCCAGCGGCCCACTTTCCTTACCCTGCGGGACCACGGCAAGGTCTACGTGGCCGACCTGCCGCGCCTCTCCGATGGCCAGCTCACCCATATCAATAAGGAAGCCCAGGAGGTTCTCGACAGCCTCAACCGCCGGCTGCGGGAGCTGGAGGCCCAGACCTTCCTGAGCGAGGCCGACCAGGACACCCGGATCCGGGCCACCACAAAGCGCGACATCACCCAGCGGTTCCTCAACTCGATCGCCCAGGAGCAGGAACTGCGGCGTTCCAATCCGGCCCTGCGGGCGGCGGCGGGAGAATCCCTGGCCCGCGCCTTCCTCGAACTGGCCCGCCATCGGCTGCCCGGCTCCACCTTCGACTCCCTGCTGCAGGAGGCGCTCAGCGCCTGCGGCCCCGGCGAGGACGGCGCCCTGGGCGGCGAAACGGCCGATCCCCAGGTGGTGCGGCTGCTGCAGCGGGCCGAAGCCCCCCAGCCGCGGCCAGCGGCCCTGCCGGTGGTGCTGAGTCCCGACCCGGCCGACGCCCTCAGCGCCTGAACGGTTCAGTCGCTCTGGAAGGGGTTGGCAGGCATGCGCGCCTGGCCGCGCAGCGCCACCCGGTCCAGATCCTGCCGCTCCTCCACCGCAAGGCACCAACGCGCAGCGGCCGCTGCCGCTTCAGCCTGATCGGGACGGCGCATCCCCACCAGGGGGAGGGCGCCGTGGGCCCGGCACCAGTTGATCGCCACGGCCGCCATCGGGGCGTCATGGGCATGGGCGATGCGCTCCATGGTCTGCAGCAGGGGCTGGATGCGGGGCCCCAGCCTGCGGAACAGCAGGCCACGGGGCCCCGCCGGCAGGGTCGCCCGGGCCTCCCCCGGGGGCTGGGTCAGCAGCCCCAGGGCCAGGGGGCTGTAGGCCAGCAGCTCGATGTTCAGCTCCCGGCAGACCGGAGCCACCCCCTGATCGGCGAGCGCATCGGGGGCCAGCAGGGACAGCTGCACCTGCAGGCTGGCGAGACGCAGGCCGCGCCGGGCCAGCTGTTCGTGCGCCCGGCGCAGGCGGCGTGGGCCCAGATTGGAGACCCCCAGGCTGCCCACCCGGCCCTGGGCCAACAGATCCGCCAGTCCCTCCAGCAGCGGGCCCTCCTGCCAGGGGGCGTAGCGGGCCGTGCTCCAGTGCAGCTGCACCCTGTCCAGGTGGCCCCTCAGCCGCCGGCGTGACGCTTCGAAGGCCGCCTCGAACCCCTGGCGGCCCAGGCGCCAGGGGAACGGGGCCAGCTTGGTGGCCACGGTCAGCCGCTGGCGCAGGACTGGCGGCAGGGCCTCGACGAAGTCGCCCAGGAGCGACTCGCTGCGTCCTCCGTAGCGGCCGGTGCCGTAGGAATCGGCCGTATCAAAGAACGTCAGCCCCAGGTCGACAGCGCGGCGGAAGCAGGCGGCCAGGGTGTCGTCCTGCGCCGGGTCGTAACCCCAGAGGAACTGGTTGCCCCAGGCCCAGGTACCGATCCCGACCCCGCTGACGGGCGACGGATCCGGCTTGGGCAGGATGGCGGCAGCGTCGGCCATGGCGATCACGCAGGTCCCGGTCCGTTGCCATGATCAATCCGACCCTCCCCCCGGGGACATGCGATGACCAACCCCGCGGCCCCCGTGCCCCCCTCCACGGCCACGCCCGTGGCGAGCGTCACGGCCAGGCCCCCTGGCCCCGCCGCCGATCCGGTCCTCTGCCAGCACTGCGGGCGGACCGCCGCCAACGGGATCAGCTGCCAGGGCATCTGCGTCGCCGATTCGGGCTACTGAAGCGGCGGCCGGGCCCACGGGCCCTGGCGGCCTCGGGCCTGCTGCTGGCCCTCGCCCTCCACTGGACTCCCCAGGGGGCCCTGGCACGGCCCGGCGAGGACTTCGGACGGTGGGAACGGACCCTGCGGCGCTGCAGCGTCACCACCCCCTCCGGCACGGGTCCGGTGTCGCCCCCGGCCAGCTGCCGCCTGCTGCGGCTGGACCAGCAGATGGAGGGTCTGCTCAGCGTCCGGTTCCTGCAGCCCGGGGGTGACCGTTCCTTTCTCGACCGCCAGCTGGTCTTCGCCGGTGTGCTGGCGGCAGGCTCCGCCGGCATGGCGTGTGAGCGCAGCCGCTGTGAGCCGCGCTGGCCGGTGCGGCTGCAGGTCAGCGCCGTGGGGCAGGCGGGATTCGGTGACGGGGAGGCCGCGCTCGGGCTGACGCGGGCCGAGCTGGCCAGCGGACAGTGCCTGCTCGACGCCCAGTCCTTTCGTTGCGAGGCCACCGGCCCGGAAGGCCGGCAGTGGCGGGTGGATGCCGCCCCATGAGCGGACCGGGAGGGCGGGGGAGTCGGAGATGACGATCGGCAACGAAGGCCACAGACAGAACCGCCCCGTTCTTCAGATTCTCTTTATGATTGATCCGTCCGGGAGATGGCCATGCCCCCATCCACGTCCCTGCTGGCCCTGGTGGGCGTTGTGGGTTTCGCCCTCATCTCGTTGCTCATGGGCGTCCTCCCCTGAGCCGCAACGGCAGGCCGATCGAACACCGCAGCTAGGGTGCCGGCGACCCGCCGGCCGGAATGTCGACCAAGGACGCCTTCACCCGCATCTATCAGCGTGACACCTGGGGTGGAGGCTCGGGACAGGGATCCAGGCCGGAGTTCAACGGCGAATACATCGCCACCCTGCAGCGCTTCCTGCAGCTCAACGACATCGGCAGCGTCCTTGATTTCGGATGTGGCGACTGGCAGTTCTCCCGCCTGATCCACTGGGGCGACATCACCTACACCGGGGTCGACATCGTGGATTCCGTGGTGGCCACCAACAGGGTACGCCACGCCAGCGACACGGTTCACTTCCAGCTGTTCGACGATCTGGCCAGCCTCCCCCCCGCCGATCTGATCCTGGTCAAGGATGTGCTGCAGCATCTCCCCAACCAGCTGGTGCGGGACTATCTCGATCACTTCAAGCGGATGTACCGCTGGCTGATCGTCACCAACGACGACCTGCCCCAGTCCAGACTCAATCAGGAGATCGATGCGGGGGCCTGGCGGCCCCTGCGCCTGGATCTTCCCCCCTTCGATGAACACTGCTCCACCCTGGCCCAGTGGGTCGTGCTGACGGAATCCTCCATGAGCCTGCACAGGAAGCGGGCGGACCTGATCGTCGGGGAGGGGCTGCGACGCCCCCCCGGCAGGTCGGACGATCAGATGGTCTGAAGGGCAGGCAGGTCCAGGAATGCGATGGGCTCGGAGGATGGCGATCCGATCAGGGCGAACCATTCACCAGTTACCGACTCTTTTGAGTGCGGTGTAATACTCGACGATCGCATCTTCCAAAATCGCCCTCGGAGATGATGGAAGCTGAATTCTTTCGCGATAGGCCTGGATCTTTTCAATCATCTCCAGACATTCCTCGCTGAGCAGAGCCAGGAACGGATCCGGCTCTTCCGGGGAATTGGCTGCCACCGCAGTCCTCTTCGGCATGTCCGATGCAGTCTGCCACCGATGGGCGGTCGGCGTGCCCGCCCATCCCTGAGCTGGGGAGCGGCCGGCGGACCCCCGGTTGTTGCAGAGGCGGCACCCAGATTCGAACTGGGGATAAAGGATTTGCAATCCTCTGCCTTACCACTTGGCCATGCCGCCTGCCGGGGAGCAAACTCCCCGCAACGGATCGTATCAGCCATGGCATGTCACCCCCCCGTCTGCTGGTTCTGAGCAACGGCCATGGGGAGGATCTGATCGCCCTGCGGCTGATCGAGGCCCTCAGGCGGCAGGTCCCCGAGATGGAGGTGTCGGTGCTGCCGCTGGTGGGGGTCGGCCTGGCCTATGCCGTCGACGAGGCGGCCGGGGAGCTGCGGCGGGTCGGACCGCGGCAGCCGCTGCCCAGCGGCGGCTTCAGCAACCAGAGCCTGACGGGGCTGCTTCAGGACCTGGTGGCCGGGCTACCGTTGCTCAGCTGGCAACAGTGGCGGATCGTGCGGCGCTGGGGCCGGCAGGGCCTGCCGATCCTGGCGGTGGGCGACCTCCTGCCCCTGCTGCTGGCCTGGGCCGGGGGCGGCCCCTACGGCTTCCTCGGCACCCCGAAGAGTGACCACACCTGGGCCTCGCCGCCACCGTACGGCTGGGGACGCTCCCCGCTGGCGGACGCCTACCACCGCGCCAAGGGCAGTGAGTGGGACCCCTGGGAGTGGGCCCTGATGGACCGGCCCCGCTGCCGGCTGGTGGCGGTGCGCGATCGTCTCACCGCCCGGGGGCTTCGGCGCCATGGGGTGCGGGCCGTCGCCCCCGGCAACCCGATGATGGATGGCTTCGCGCCCGCCCTGTCGCTGCCGCCGTGGCTGCAGCGACGGCGCCGCCTGCTGCTGCTGCCCGGCAGCCGCCTGCCCGAGGCCCTCGGCAACCTGCAGCGTCTGCTGGCCGCCCTGCCACCGGCCGCGGCATCCCCCCCGATCACCGTGCTGCTGGCCACCGGCTCCCTTCCCGGGCCCGCCGAACTGGCCGAGCTCCTGGCGGCGGCGGGCTTCGCCCCCGGGACGCCGCCACAGGGCTCGGGGGCCACGGCCCTGTGGCGACGCGGCCCCCTCGAGCTGCTGGTGGGTCCGGGCCGGTTCGCGGCCTGGGCGCCGCTGGCGGAGCTGGGGCTGGCCACCGCCGGCACCGCCACCGAACAGCTGGTGGGGCTGGGGGTTCCGGCCCTGTCGCTGCCGGGGCCAGGGCCCCAGTTCAAGGCCGGCTTTGCCCGCCGCCAGAGCCGGCTCCTGGGGGGAGCGGTGCAGCCGTGCCATGGCCCGGCTGATCTGGGGCGGCGGCTGCTCGCCCTGCTCGACGACGACCGGGAGCGGACCCGGCTGGGCCGTATCGGCCGGCGCCGCATGGGCTCCGCCGGTGGCAGTGCCCGGCTGGCGGCCCTGATCCGGGAGCTGCTGCTGCCGGGGTAGGGGGATGATGGGACCGATCGCTCCCTCCCCCCCACGATGCCCGGCATCCCCGACCGCAGCTTCAACGCCGCCTGCGGTCATCTGGCCACAACGCTGGGCATCAGCCTGGCGGCGGCCCGCCGGCGGGTGGAGATCCTGGCCGCCAGGGAAGGGCTGCGGGACAACGCCGCCAAGCTCGCCCTGGCGGAGCGGCTGCTGGAGGAGACCCGGGCCAGCGGCCTCGACCGGGGCCAGCTGTTCGACGGCCAGCTGCGCTCTGTGGGGGAGGACGACCAGTTCATGATCGAGGACTGAGCCCGCCGGCCGGCCGCTCGCCCGGCAGGCGCGCCGGCGCCCACGGGCCCGGTGCTCGAACCCGGTTCTCGAACCCGGTGCTCAAGCTAGGGCCCGGACTCAGTGCTCGAAGACCTGGGTGAACCGCTGCCGGTCGAGGGCGGAGAAGACGGGCACGCAGGCGAAGCAGCGGCGGGCCAGCTCCCAGCGCTCCTCGCGGCGCAGCATCACCTCCAGCCGGTCCCGGGCGGCCAGCAGCCAGCGCACGTCCCCGGCGGCATAGGCCAGCTGGCCCTCGCTGAGCTCCTCCACCCGACCCCAGTCGGAGCTCTGGGCCTGCTTGTCGAGCTCCACCCCCACCAGCTCATTGACCACATCCTTGAGGCCATGGCGCGGGGCGTAGGTGCGGGCCAGGCGGCTGGCCACCTTGGTGCAGAACACGGGGTCCACGGCGATGCCGAGGTTCTCCGCCAGCGCCGCCACATCGAAGCGGGCGAAGTGGAACACCTTCTCGATCGCCGGGTTCTCGCAGAGGGCCTTCAGCCGCGGCGCCTCCTGCTGCCCCCGGGCCACCCGGATGCAGCAGACGTTGTCATGGTCGTCGCAGATCTGGACCAGACAGAGGCGGTCCCGCCCATGGACCAGCCCCATGGCCTCGGTGTCGATCGCCAGGGCCCTGGCCTGGCCGAACAGCTCCTGCCAGGCGCCATCAAGGTCGTGGTCGAAGACGGCGAAACGGGCCGGCGGACCGGGGCTGGCGCTGCCGCCGGAAGGGGTCTGGGCCATGGGAGAACAGGGGGGAGGCGGCCATCGTCGCCCACGGCGGCCGCCAACCGGGCCGGCCGGGCCAGAATGCGGGCCCGAAAGGCCGCGCCGCCATGCCCACCCTGGCTTCCACCCTGCTGCTCACCCTGCTGATGGCCATCGGCCTGGTCTTCTTCCTGAGGGCCGCCAGCAAGGACCGCACCACGGTGGTGGACGTGCACTCCCCGCAGCCGCCCGTCCAGGTGCTCGACGGCCTCTCCGACTGGCTCACCGCCCGGGGCTGGCAGACCGAGGCCGGCGATCCCGAGCGCCAGCTGCTGCGGTTCCGCGGCCAGGTGCGCTCCAGCCTGCCCCTCGCCCTGCTGCTCTCGCTGCTGGGTAGCGTCGGGGCCGCCTGCCTGGGCCTGGTGCTGCGCCAGGTGCTGCCCTCCCTCGGCTGGTGGCCCCTTTTGCTGGCCCTCATGGGGCCCCTGGCCGGGATGATCTACCGGCGCCGGGCCGCCCGGCCCGAGAGCCTGGAGCTGCGCCTGATCAGCGGCGACAGCGACGCAGGCAGCACCCTGCGCCTGCGCGCCCACCGCGACGAACTGATCGCCATCGAGCGGGAACTGGGCACGGGGCTCCAGCTGGCCAGCGACGGCTCCCTGCTCTCCTCGCCGATCTGAGCCCATGGCTTCCCGTCATCCGACCTGGCTGCTGGGGCCGGCCCTGCTGATCGGCAGCCTCGCCCCCCTGACGCCCCTGGCCCATGCAGCCGCCGCGGCCGTGCCGGCCAGCCCGATCCAGGCGCCGGCGCTGGCCAGCATCGACCCGATCACCGGTCCCCGCAGCCAACTGGGCCGGGACTGGATCGGCATCCGCCCCGCGGATCCGGACACCCCCATCCTGGTGCTGGCCGGCCATGCCGATTCCCAGGGGATGAACGGCGCCGGCACCAGCGGCGCCGCCGTGGCCGCCGGGGCACCGCCGATGCTCCCGGGCATCACCGACGAGCTCTACTGGAACCTGGTCGTCGCCCAGGCGGTGGTGACCCTGGGGCAGCAGCGGGGGCTGCGCATCAGCCAGTACCGCCCCCCCTTCAGCACGATCACGGACGGCAACCACCCCAGCACCAACTGGAGCGTGGGCCGCCAGCACGCCGCCAGTGGCGGCTACGCCCTGGAGATCCACTTCGATGCCTGGGGCCCAGACGGCATCGGATCGGGGCTGATCCCGCCCCTGCATCGCCCCTTCAGCTCCCTCGACGAAAGCCTGGCCGCAGCCTTCGGCGGTTTCCCCATGGCCTTCCGCGGCGGCCTCGGGGGGCCCAGGCGTGGCATCGCCCTGCTGGAGGTGGGCAAACTGGAGGGGCCGCTGGAGCGCGCCCTGCGCAACCCGGCCACCCGTTCCGCCACGGTGATGGCCATCGCCGAGCGGATCGTGACGGCCCTCGAGGTGGGCCTGGGCCGCAGCCCGGCCACCGCCATGCCGATCAGCCAACCGCCTGGTGCGGTCGGCAACGCTCCTCCAGGGAAGGGTCTTCAAGCCAGTTCTGCGGACGAGTGAACAGCTCGGTCAGCAGGGCCTCGCGGCTGCCTTCGGC
>CAZBMT010000027.1:0-13257 GCA_964492645.1 uncultured Cyanobium sp.
GTGTGCTCCAGGAAGCCGCCCGCCGGCAGCACGGGCAGGCCGCTGGGCTTGTCGATCACCAGCAGATCACCGTCGTCGTGGATCACGGCCCAGTGGGCCGGGACGGCGGGCTCCGGCCAGGGGGGACGGCGCCAGACCAGCCGATCCCCAGCGGCGAGCGGCGCATCGTCCCGCAACGACACCCCGTTGCGGCTGATCTCGCCGGCCGCCAGGCGCCGCCGCCAGACCTCCGGGCTGGAGTGGCCGTAACGTCCCGCGTAGTAGGCCACCACCCCCATGCCGGCTCCGGCGGCGGCGATGCGGTCGCGGTAGGCCCAGCCGCCGTTGGGGCGGGAGGGCAGCCAGCCCGGCGGCGGGCTCAGGGCTGGGGACGGGGAGGCGTCAATCCACCAGCCCGTGCTCGAGGGCGAAGCGCACCAGCTCGGTGCGGCTGGCGGTGCCGGTCTTGAGGAACAGCCGGCTGACGTACTTCTCGACGTTGCGGATCGAGGTTTCCAGTCGGCGGGCGATTTCCTTGTTCATCATTCCCTCGGCCACCAGTTGCAGGACACTGGCCTCGCGGGGGGTGAAGTCGAGCTTGACGTCGCTGACCGGCTTGCGGGCGGCGCCGCCGCTGCCGCTGCCGGAGCCACCACCGCTGCCGCCGCCGCCCAGCATCGAGCGGATCTCGGTGATCTGGCGGGCCATGGCGCCGATGTCGGCATCGGCGAAGCGGGCCGCCTCGGCCAGTAGCCGCTCCTGGCGACGCACCACGTTGCGCACCCGGGCGACCAGTTCGTCCGGATCGAACGGCTTGGGGATGTAGTCGTCGGCGCCGGCCTGGAAGCCGGCGATGCGATCGGCCGTCATGCCCTTGGCGGTGAGGAAGATCACCGGCGTGCCGCCGAGCCGCTCGTCGGCCCGAAGACGCTTGAGCAGGCCGTAGCCGTCGCAGCGGGGCATCATCACGTCGGTGATGACGACGTCGGGCATCTGGGCCTGGGCCGCCGTCCAGCCCTCCTCGCCGTCATTGGCGGTGGTGACGGCGAACCCCTCGTCCTCCAGGTAGGCCTTGACCGCCGTGCGCAGTCCGGGTTCGTCATCGACCAGCAGCAGCCGCACCGGGGTGCTGACGGCGGCTTCGGCCCCCTCCGGCTGCCCGGACGGCTCGGGGATGGGGCCGGCGGCGGCGGTGGGGTCCTGGCTCATGGGGGAAATCTATCGACCGGGACCGAGGACCACCTGTTCCCGTTCGGGCAGGAAGCCGCTGTAGCCCAGCTGGCGGGCCAGCGGACCGAGGCTGGCCGGATCCCGGCCGGCCTGCTCCGGGAAGCAGACCGCCCACCACATCAGGTGATCGAGGCGGTTCGCCGGGGTGATCACCCCGCCCGGATTGAGCTCGCGGATGATCAGCCTGCGGGAGCTGCCGGTGATCCTCAGAGGGGAGGTGACGCTGCAGCCGATCTTGTCGGTGGCGACGGTCACCCGGTCATCGAGCTCCTCCCAGACCTGGACGCGCCACATCCCCGGCTGGGCCGGCTCGGCCACCAGGCCGAAGATCCCGACCACCTCCCGGCCCCGGTGGGTGACCCGGTCCTGCAACAGCCGGAAACCCCTGGGCCGGTTCTCCTCATTGCTGCGAGAGGGCTCCTGGGCCACCGCCGGACCGGGAAGAACCAGGGCCCAGGCCAGCACCTGCAGGGACACCGCCAGGACGGCCGTGGCCAGCGCGGCCCCCGGGCGGAGGGAACGGGCACCGCAGGGGCGGGGACGGATCAGCATGGCCCCATGCTGACGTACCTTGACCACCACGCGAGCACCCCGTGCGATCCGGCGGTGGTGGCGGCCATGGCGCCCTGGTGGACGGCGAACCCCGCCAACCCCTCCAGCCGCCTGCACCGGCCGTCCCTGGAGGCGGGCGCGGCGGTGGACATCGCCCGCAGCCAGGTGGCCGGGGCGCTGGGGATGGCCGACGACGCGGTGATCTTCACCAGCGGCGCCACCGAAGCCAACAACCTGGCCTTGCGCGGGGTGGCCGAGGCGGCCCTCGAGCGGGGGGAACCCCGCCGCCGGCTGGTGACCCTGGCCACGGAGCACCGGGCCGTGCTGGAGCCGCTGGCCTGGCTGGAGCGCCATGGGTTTCCGCTCACGGTGCTGCCGGTGGCGACCGATGGCCTGGTGGACCCCGAGCGCCTGGCGGCGGCCCTGGGGCCCGACACCCTGCTGCTGTCGGTGATGGCGGCGAACAACGAGATCGGCGTGCTGCAGCCCCTGGCCGCCATCGGCGCCCTCTGCCGCGAGCGGGGGGTGCTGTTCCACTGCGACGCCGCCCAGGCGGTGGGCCACATCCCCCTCGCCATGGCCGAGCTCGGCATCGACCTGCTCAGCCTCAGCGGCCACAAGCTCTACGGACCCAAGGGGGTGGGGGCCCTGCTGCGGCGCCCGGGGGTGCCCCTGGCCCCCCAGCAGCTCGGCGGCGGCCAGGAGGGCGGCCTGCGCGGCGGCACCCTGCCCGTGCCCCTGATCGTGGGCCTCGGCGCCGCCGTCGCGGGCGCCCTGGCCGACCGGGAGGAGAGGGCCGCACGGCTCGGGGCCCTGCGGGACCGGCTGTGGCAGGGGCTGGCCGCCCTGGGCGGCGTGCGCCGCAACGGCCACCCGCTCCAGTGCCTGCCCCACTGCCTCAATGTCAGCGTCGAGGGGGTGGACGGCACCCGCCTGCACCGCCAGCTGCGCCGGGTGCTGGCGGTGAGCAGCGGTTCGGCCTGCAGCCAGGGCAGCCCCTCCCACGTGCTGGCGGCCCTCGGCCTCGACCGCCGCGCCGCCGGCGCCGCGATCCGCTTCGGCCTGGGCCGGGGCACCACAGCGGCGGACATCGATGGCGCCGTCGCGGCCGTGGGCGAGGCGGTGGCGGCGTTGCGAGTGCCTGTCTAGCTTTCGGGTCTATGGCCTGGCATGGATGAGCACACCCGGCGGTCGACAGGGGCCCCGGCTCAACTTCGGTGATGCCCTCCAGGAGGGCTGGCGGGCCTTCAGCCGCAGCCCGGGGCCCTTCGTGGGCTTCCCGCTGCTGGTGGTGGCCCTCCAGTTCCTGATCCAGCCGCTGCAGAGTCGCATCAGCAACGGCGGTGTCGCCTCCGGCGACCCCCTCGACTGGGCGCTCTACCTGATCGGGCTGGGCGCGAACCTGCTGCTGAACCTCTGGTGCGCCATCGGGCTGGTGCGCGGCGCCGGCAGCGCCCTGCAGGGCGGCCACCCCTCCCTCGGTCAGCTGATGCGCTGGGACGGGGAGGTGTTCGGGCGGCTGCTGCGGGCCTGGCTGCTGCTGGCGGCGGTGGTGGCCGTGCCCCTGCTCGGCCTGCTGCTGGTGGTGGGCGGCCCCCTGGCGCTGCTGGGGATCTACGCCGACCGTCTGGTGCCGTTCAGCCGCACCCTGGTGGAGGTGCTGGGGCTGAGCCTGGCGGTGGTGTTCGCCCTGCTCCTTGGGGTGCTGCTGCTGGGGGTGATCTACCTGGCGATCAACCAGAGCTTCCTGACCCAGATCGTGCTGTTCGAGCAGGCCGGCTCCCGCGCCGCCGTGGAACGCGGGCGGGTCCTGGTGGACCCCAGCTGGCTGATGGTGCTGCTGCTCACCCTGATCGAGGGTCTGCTGGTGCTGCTGGGCCTGCTGGCCTGCCTGGTGGGGGCGTTCGTGGCCTGGCCCCTGGTGGTGTGCATCGCCACGGCGGCCTACCGGCAGCTGGTGCTGGCCGGGGGCGGCCCCGACCCCCTGCCGCCCCTGCCGGGCCGCGCAGAGGTCCGCTGAAGGGCGCTCAGGCCCCGGGGGCGAAGGGGCCCGCCGTCAGCAGCACGAAGCCCAGCACCCCCAGCAGAGCCAGCAGCAGCTGGGCCACCCGGCTGACGAGCATCCCGGCCACCACCGCCAGGCCCACCAGCAGGGATCGGCGCAGCCGGCCCAGGCCGGGCGGGCCGAGGGACGGCGGGGCCGTGATCAGCTCACCCAGGCTGGCGCCGAGCAGCGGCCCCACCAGGGCACCCAGCAGGGGTCCACCCACCGGCAGGGCCGGCAGCAACCCCAGCAGACCCACCACCAGCCCGATGCCGGCACCGACGTAGCTCCAGCGGGTGGCCTGCAGCCGGGCCGGGCCGAGCAGCAGGCCCAGGGCCTCGGCCCCCCAGCCCAGCAGCAGCAGCACCACGGCCAGCGCCAGGGCCGGCCAGCCGGCGGCCCAGCCGACGGCCCAGCACCAGAGCAGGGCGCCCAGGGGCAGCAGGGTCAGGCCAGGCGCCACCGGCAGCACGGTGCCGGGAATGGCGAGAGACTGGATCAGCAGGGCGATCCACCAGAGCAGATCGGCGCGGTCGAGGCTGGGCAGGCTGGCCGGGGACATGGCGGTGGGATCAGGCCAGACGGCGGGCCACCCGCAGCTTGGCGGAGCGGCTGCGGGGGTTGGCCTGCTCCTCCTCCTCGCTGGCCACCAGCGGCTTGCGGGTGAGCCGCTCCAGGCGCGGATCGCTGAGGAAGGCGGTCTTGACGCGCCGGTCCTCGAGGGAGTGGAAGCTGATCACCGCCAGCAGCCCCCCCGGCACCAGCCAGTCGGGGGCCCGCTCCAGCAGACGGTCGAGGGCGCCCAGCTCATCGTTGACCGCGATCCGCAGCGCCTGGAAGGTGCGGGTGGCCGGATGGATCCGGCCGTGGCGCGCCTTGGGGGGGAAGCAGCCGGCCACGGCGTAGGCCAGATCGGCCGTGGTGCGGCCGCTGCCGGCCCAGGGGCGTTCGGCCACCAGGCGCCGGGCGATGCGGCGCGACAGCCGCTCCTCGCCGTAGCCGTGGATCAGGTCCGCCAGCGCCGACTCCTCCAGCCGGTCGATCAGCTCCGCGGCGGTTTCGCCGGCGTCGGGATCCATGCGCATGTCCAGGGGGCCGGGGGCACGGAAGCTGAAGCCCCGGCTGGGCTCGTCCAGCTGGGGACTGCTGACCCCGAGATCGGCCAGCACCCCCACCAGGGGAGCGGGCGGGGTGAAGTCGGCGAAATTGGCCGCCTCGATCCGGGCGCGATCGCCGAAGGGGGCCAGGCGCTCGGCGGCCGCGGCGCGGGCGGCGGCGTCCCGATCGAGGCCGATCAGGCGCAGCCCCGGATGGGCCGCCAGCAGCAGGGCGCTGTGGCCGCCCCCGCCGAGGGTGCAGTCGAGCAGCAGCGCCGCCCCGGCATCCGCAGCCCCGTCACCGGCGCCGGCTGGTTGTCCAGGCAACCCGGAGAAGGCCTCGAGCACCGAATCGGCCAGAACCGGGAGATGGGCGAACGAAACGGCCATCTCACCTTCCTAAGATCCCGGCACTCCGTTCCTTGCGAAGGGCATGACCCAGCTCGAGACCCGCACCGAGCCGATGGTGGTCAATTTCGGCCCCCATCACCCGTCGATGCACGGGGTGCTGCGGCTCGTGGTGACCCTGGATGGCGAGGACGTGATCGACTGCGAGCCGGTGATCGGCTATCTCCACCGCGGCATGGAGAAGATCGCCGAGAACCGCACCAACGTGATGTTCGTGCCCTACGTGAGCCGCTGGGACTACGCGGCGGGCATGTTCAACGAAGCGATCACGGTGAACGCCCCGGAGAAGCTGGCCGACGTGCCGGTGCCGAAGCGCGCCAGCTACATCCGGGTGCTGATGCTGGAGCTGAACCGCATCGCCAACCACCTGCTCTGGCTCGGCCCCTTCCTCGCCGATGTGGGTGCCCAGACGCCCTTCTTCTACATCTTCCGGGAGCGGGAGATGATCTACGACCTCTGGGAGGCGGCCACCGGCCAGCGGCTGATCAACAACAACTACTTCCGCATTGGCGGGGTGGCCGTGGATCTTCCCTACGGTTGGCTGGAGAAGTGCGCCGACTTCTGCGACTGGTTCGGCCCCAAGATCGACGAGTACGAAAAACTCATCACCAACAACCCCATCTTCCGCAAGCGGATCGAGGGGCTGGGGGTGATCGGCAGGGAACAGGCGATCAACTGGAGCCTCTCCGGTCCGATGCTGCGGGCCTCCGGCGTGCCCTGGGATCTGCGCAAGGTGGATCACTACGAGTGCTACGACGACTTCGAATGGTCGGTGGCCTGGGAGAAGGAGGGCGACTGCTACGCCCGCTACCGGGTGCGGATCGAGGAGATGCGCCAGTCGTTGAAGATCCTGCGCCAGGCCATCGCCATGATTCCCGGCGGCCCCACCGAGAACCTGGAGGCCCGGCGGATGGCCGAAGGCAAGAAGAGCGAGTGGTACGGCTTCGATTACCAGTACGTCGCCAAGAAGGTGGCGCCCACCTTCAAGATTCCCGATGGTGAGCTCTACTGCCGGGTGGAATCGGGCAAGGGCGAACTGGGCGTGTTCATCATGGGCAACAACGACGTCACCCCCTGGCGCTGGAAGATCCGCGCCGCCGATTTCAACAACCTCCAGATCCTCCCCCACATCCTCAAGGGGGCCAAGGTGGCCGACATCATGGCCATCCTGGGTTCGATCGACGTGATCATGGGATCGGTGGATCGGTGAGCACCGCCGGCCGGCGCTGGATCCGCCGGCTGGCGCGCTGCGGCCCCCTCCTGCCGCTGGGGGCCACCGGCCTGCTGGTGCTGAAGGGGGTGCATCCGGGCCTGCCCGGCTTCAGCTGCCCCCTGCGGGCTCTCACCGGCATCCCCTGCCCCACCTGCTACCTGACCCGGGCCACGGCGGCGAGCCTGGTGGGTCGCTTCGACGACGCGGTGGTCCTGCACGCCTTCGGGCCCGTGGTCGCGGCCGGCCTGGTGGTCTGGTCGCTGGCGGCCCTGCGCGCCGGCCGGCTGGTGCCCAGGGTCCTTCGGGGCCGGCACCTGGTGCTTGTGGGCGTGCTGCTGCTGCTCTACTGGGCCGGCCGGATGGGGCTGACCTACGGCATCGGCCTGCAGGCGTTTCCGCTCAGCTGAGCCACGCCAGCCGCTGTCCATGGGGCCGCCCCCCTAGCGTGCAGCCCGATCGGCCCTCGCTCCTTGCTCCCCGGGCCGCCCAAGGAACTGCTTGCCCCATCCGTCCGGCACCCTCGCCCCCGTTGATCCCCAGACCCTGATTGCCCAGCCCGACTACGCCAGAGCGCTCCGTCCCCTGTTGCCGGACGAGGCCTTCACGCCCGATCGGGCCACTCCCACCGTTCTTGGCCTGAACGGGGCGATCCTGCTGCTGGGCTGGGCCATGGCCCGCCAGCTCGATGCCAGCCACTGGCAGGGCCTGCTGATCTTTCTGCCCTTCGCCCTGGTGATGGGCAACGCCGTGGTGGTGCTGCTGTTCGCCACCCATGACCTGATGCACAGCAGGGCGATCCACCACCCCCAGCTGCGTCAGGCCGTTCAGCTGCTGGGCCTGGCGCTGCTGTGGATGCCGCCGACGCTGTGGAAAGCCGTTCACAACCGGGAGCATCACGGCAAGACCAACTCCGCCCAGGATCCGGATCGCAACTACACGCTCGAGCAACCGCACAGCTGGGGCAAGTGGATTCAGAACCTGTTCGTGCCGTCGCTGGAAGTGCACCCGGTCTGGCTGTGGGTGGGGATGACCTCGGCCTGGGGGGTGCATGCCTTCCGCAACCTGACCTCGGTGCTGCTGTTCAACGACGGTTCCACCCGCTATCCCGTGGTCTCCTTCCGGGTCAGCGGCCGGGAGCGGCGCCAGATCGCCGTGGAACTGGCCCTGGTGGTGCTGGTCCACCTGACCATCATCGGCTTCATCGGCCTGAGGCCGGTGCCACTGCTGCTGGGCTATTTCCTGCCGATCTGGATCGGCTACAGCGTCGTGATCGCCTACATCTACACCAATCACCTGGCCTGCCAGATCACTGAGACGAACGATCCGCTGATCAACAGCATTTCACTGAAGATGCCCGCCATTGTCGATGCCCTGCACCTCAATTTCTCCCATCACACCGAGCACCACATCTTTCCGGGGATGAATCCGGCGTACTACCCCCTTGTGCGGGCCCTGCTGCTGCAGCACTATCCCGAACGCTTCAATCTCCTGGGCGCCCGCGCAGCCTGGCAGCTGCTGATGCGGACCCCAAGGCATTACGTCGATGCCACCACGTTCGCCAGCAGCTGCGGCACCATCACCCGGCCCTGCCCCCTCAGCTGAGCACGCCGCGGTGGTAGGCGGCATTCTGGATGTAGAAGGTGGCCACCGGCACCGCCACCAGCGAAGCCAGGCCGCAGGTGAAGAGCGACACCACCAGCACCAGCAGCCAGGCCAGCAGTTCGATGCCGGCGAAGACGCGGCCCTGGTCGGAGCCGTAGACGGCCTGGAACGAGGAGGAGAAGGCGTCGGGGATGGGGCTGTCGGTGAGGAACACCTTGTTGACGTAGATCGGCATTACCAGGGTGACGGCAATGCCCGGAAGGATGCAGAGGACGAAACCGACGACGGCCACCACGGTGAAGAGCACCCCGGCCAGGAGATAGCGGACCGGCCGCTGCAGCAGGACCCGCAGGGCCCCTTCGGTGTCGATGATCTCGCCGCTGGCGTAGTGCATCGCCGGGACGGCCACGAACAGCACCCCCACCAGGTTGGAGAGGATCGTGAAGGGCAGCTGGACCAGGTTGCCGAGCACCGCCGCCAGGCTGGCGGCGGCCTCCGTGCCGGCGCCGCCGCTGGAGAGACCCACCCCCAGGGCGGTGAGGGCCAGGGAGGCCACGAAGCCGATGACGGCGATGACGATCGTCACCACCCAGATCAGCAGGATGGTGGGGATGTGGGCCAGGAAGGCGGCCCAGGCCTTGGAGATGCTGGGCGGCTCGTAGGCGATCGCGGCGGCCAAGGGGAGCGGTCAGTACTGGGCGGAACCTAGGGGCGTTCGGGGAGGCCAGCAACGGCTGGCGTCCTGCCGGGAGCAGAAGGGGGCGCCAGCATGGGCCGAGGAGCGCCCCTGAGATTGCATGTCCCCATCGGACACGGCTGACTGGCTGCTGCTGTGCCGCACGGTGCGCTTCGGCGACACCGATGCCGCCGGGGTGATGCACTTCCACCAGCTGCTGCGCTGGTGCCATGAGGCCTACGAGGAGAGCCTGGAGCGGTTCGGTGTGGCCGCCGACGTCCTCTTCCCCGGACCGGGCAGAGCCCCGGCCGTCGCCCTGCCGATCGTGCACGTCAGCGCCGACTACCGGCGGCCCCTGGCCTGCGGCGATCCCTTGGCGATCGAGCTGCGGCCCCTGCAACTGGACGAGGGAAGCTTCGAGATCCGCTACCGCTTCCTCCACGGCGCCCAGGAGGCGGCCACCGGCCTGACCCGGCATCAGGCCATCGACGCGGCCTGCCGGCGGCGGGCGGCCCTCCCCGACGCCATCGAGCGCTGGCTGGAGGCCAGCCGGGCGGGCGCCTAGCGGCGGTGCAGGCCCGCCCAGGCCAGGGCAGCCAGCTGCAGGGGCAGCAGCGCCGCCATCAGGGCCAGGGGGTGAAGACCGTCGTGGGGCGTGGCCGCCAGGGCCAGGAAACTGATCAGGCCGCCCCCCCCCAGCAGCACGAGGGACAGCCGCCGCGGCCTGGCCCCGGCCGGCCGGAGCAGGGGCATCAGAACCACTCCCGCTTGCCGTCGATGTACTGGGCCTGGAACTCCTCGGTGGACTTGGTGAGATAGATGACGCCTTCGATCACCCCGATGATCCCCATCACCGAAGCCCCGAAGCCGCAGGTGAGCACCGTGACCAGCAGCATGATCAGCCCGGCCTTGCTGTAACCCAGAACGAACTTGTGGATGCCCAGCGACCCCAGGAAGATGGCCAGCAGCCCCGCCGCCAGCTTCTTGTTGCTGGTCTCGACCTGTTGACTTTCGGTCATCGGGGCTGGGACGGTTCAGAAGGCTTCTAGCGAGCCCAGCCAGCGCTGCCAACGTCCCCGCTCCCATTTGCCTGCGGCGGTCGGGGCCAGCGAGGGGCACAGGTGCCAGTTCCGGGGCCGCTCGGCGGGGGGCCAGGAGGCCGTGATGGCCTGCAGCAGCCCCAGCAGTTCCGCCCCCTCGCACCCCTGCCGAGGCCGCACCAGGGCCACCAGACGTTCACCCCATACCGGATCGGGCCGGGCCAGCAGCACCACCGCCGCCAGGCCCGCCCCCCGCTGGGCCGCCTCGGCCTGCAGCCGTTCCTCCAGCCGCTCCGGGAACACCGTCTCCCCGCCGCTGTGCAGGGCCCCATCCAGGCGGCCGAGCAGCTCCAGCCCCTCGGGCCCGATCCGGCCCCCGTCACCGCTGCGCCACCAGCCGTCCGCTTGCAGCGGCAGGGGCTGCAGGCGACCCGCCACCAGCCGGCCGGGGCTGAGGCGGGCGCAGCGCACCTCCACAGCCCCGGTGGCGCCATCAAGGCGCAGGGCCACGTCCGCCAGCGGCATGCCACAGCCCGGCACGCCGGCCAGGAAGCGGTGCGGCGGCAGGGCGCACACCATGGCGGCGGTCTCGGTGGCGCCGTAGCAGGGGGCCAGGGGCAGGCCGGCGCGGCGGGCGGCCGCCGCCAGCGGGGCCGGCAGGGCGGCCCCGCCGACCCAGATCAGGGCGCAACCAGCCAGCCAGGCGCTGGCGGCGGGGCTGGCCAGCAGCCGGGCCAGCTGGGTGGGCACCAGGGAGAGCAGCACGGGCCGGCCCGGGGGCAGGGGACAGGCCTCGGGCAGGAGCTCCGGCCGGCGCAGCAGCGACGGGGCCAGCCAGCGCAGCTCCCCCCCCCAGTGGCGGGCCCGCACCAGCGGCAGCAGGCCGCTGACGTGGTGCAGGGGCAAAGGGTCGAGATGGAGGCAGCACGCCGGCTCCAGGCCCAGAGCCTCCAGCCAGGCGGCGGTGGCATCGGCGGAGGCCTGCAGGTGGGCCAGGGGCTGTAGACACCAGTGGCGTCCACCGCTGCTGCCGCCGCTGCCCACCACCACGGCGGCCCCGAACCGTTCCAGTTCCGCCGGTTCCGCCGGTTCCGCCGGAGCGCCACCGAGGGCCGCGGCCAGCTCCCCCCTCTGGCCAGGACCCGCCAGGGCCACCAGCCGCTGCCGCCCCCAGGCCTGCTCCAGCCGCGCCGCCGCCGCCTCGGGGTCGGCCCGGGCGGCATCGAGCAGCAGGGGCGCCCAGGGGGGATCGGCCACGCGGAGTCTCGGGCAGGCGGCGCGTTCCGGCACGGTAGGGCCGGTGAGGGGTGGGGGTGTCCGCCCCGCTCAGGCCGCCGCCGCCCAGACCCGCTCGGGGTCCGGATCGAACAGGGGGCCGGCTGGGGACCAGTCGGGGGCCAGGCCGGGGGCCACCGGCGTCGGGCCCCGCCACTGCAGGGCCGCCAGGTGGCCCGTCCAGCGGGCGCCGATGCCGGTCTCGAACCCGGTGCTGACCATCAGCCGGGGCACGCCCCGGCCCAGCTGGGCCAGCAGGGGCCGGGGATCCCCGTCCTGGGACGGACGCCGCACCTGCCAGCCCGCCCAGCGCCACCGCAGCTGGGGCCACTGCCGCAGGGATTCATCCAGGGCCACCGGAATCCGCAGGGCCAGTGCCTCGAGGCCCTCCTGGTCGTCGGCGGCCAGGGGCTGCTCCAGCCACTGCAGCCGCGGCTCTCCCTCCAGCCGCTCCGCCCAGGCGTCGGCGGTGGCCCGGTCCCAGCCGCCGTTGGCATCAAGGCGCAGGCGGCCCTCGGCGGGCAGGCGCTCCAGCAGCCGCTCCAGCAGGCGCCGCTCCAGCCCATCGGCCGCCGCCGCCACCTTCCACTTGAAGGTGGGCGGCGGCAACGGAGACGGCGTGGGCGAAGGGGGAGCGGCGGCGACCAGCCCCCGCTCCAGGCCCGCGAGCATCGCCTCGCCGGCGGGAAGCAGCCGGGCCGATGGGGGAGCGGCCAGCCAGCCGCCGGCGGCCGGGCCCACCGCGCCGTCGATCTCGGCCAGGGCCGCCCCGAGGCCGAAGGCCAGGCTGGGCGGCAGGGCAGGCAGGCTCCGCTCCAGAGGGGCCCGCTCCAGATCGGCCGTCACCGGGGCGTTCCCTTCCACGGCCAGGCCGAGGCCCTCCAGGGCGGCCGCCACGGCGTCGATTTCGCCTGGATCGAGCGGGGCCGCCTCGCCCCAGCCGAGGCCACCGTCGGGGCCCTGCAGCCGCAGCAGCCAGCCCCGCTTCGCCGCTACCGCGCCCGTGGCCGTCTGCAGCGGCCTGGGCAGCCGGAAGCCGAAGGGCCGGATCCGCAGGGCCAGCCGTGCCCCACCCCCTCCCACGGCCGCCCCGGCGCTCACCGTCCCGTCAGCGCCGTCAGCCAGGGGCCGAGGGCCAGGCCGCAGGCGAGCCCCAGGCCGTTGAGAGCCTGGAAGCGCAGGGCCAGGAACTTGCTGCCGACGATGCGCTCCGGCCGCTGGTGCTCCTCGCCGAGGAGCCGGATCAGGGCACGGGCCGGCGGCAGGCCGATGGCCCCCAGCAGGGCGGTGAGGGGCCACCAGCCCAGCAGCACCGGCGCCCACTGGAGGGCCAGGGCCGCGGCCACGAACCAGGGCACCAGGCCGGCGGCGCGGCGGGTGCCGAGGCGCACCACCGGCGAGCGCTTGCCGTGGGCGGCGTCCTCCTCCACCTGGTGGAAATGGGAGCAGAACAGCACCAGGGTGGTGGCCAGGGCCGGGCCGCTGCCCAGCAGCAGGGCGGCCCCCCAGGGCACCCCGCCCGCCCCCTCCCCGGCGGGGGCCAGGGCCAGCAGGGCGGCGGCGGTGGCGCAGGGGCCGAAGGCCAGCCAGCAGAGGGGTTCCCCCAGGCCCCGGTAGCCGAGGCGGAACGGCGGCCCCTGGTAGAGGTAACCCAGGCCGCAGCAGGCCAGCACCAGCAGCAGCACCGCGGCGCTGCTGCGCAGCGCCACCAGGGCCATCAGGCCCAGCCCCACCACCAGACAGCCGTTGGCCAGAGCGAGCACCCGGTCCCGCCGGCCGGTGAGGTTGACCACCGAATGGGGCTTGCCGTGGGTGTCCACGCCGGTGTCGGCGTCGAAGACGTCGTTGGCGAGGTTCTCCCAGGCCAGCAGCAGCACGGCCGCCAGCAGGAACAGCAGCAGCTGCCCGGGCCGCAGGCCCAGACCCTGGCCCAGCCGCCAGCCCGCCGCCAGCAGCACCGGCATCACCGCCACGGCGTACATGGGCCACTTCACCGCCGCCCGCCAAAGGCGGCCGCGAGAGGAGGCCTCAGAGGCGGCGCCGTCGCCCACGGCGTAACGGCTTGCGACGACCTGTGGCTCTGACATGGGGGCCGCGGGCGTTGGGCGGGGAAAGGCCCATACATTTGAGCAGCCTTCCGC
>CAZBMT010000028.1:0-13186 GCA_964492645.1 uncultured Cyanobium sp.
GCAGCTGCTGCTGGGCGCCCTCGGGCTGATCGACTGGCGCACCATGCTGGGGGCCTGGCGCTGGGTGGTGCTGGTGGCGGCCCTGGCCGGGGCGGTGCTGACCCCCTCCACCGACCCGATCACGATGCTGCTGCTCACCGGCGCGATCACGGCGCTCTATCTGCTGGGGGTGGCCCTTGTGGCCCTGGCCGAGGGATTGCGGCCGTCCCCCTCCCCCTCCGCCTGAACGGCCGTCGCCCGGCGGGACTCAGAGCATGAACTCGCTGGCGCGCCCCGCCGGCAGCTCCAGGGGCAGGGAGAGGGCCTTGCCCAGCCGGGGCCTGTCGCTGGTGGTCCGCAGCCACTGGCGCACCTGGGACGCCACCCCGAGACCGTTGAGGGAGCCCACCAGCTCCTCCAGATGGGCCTCGTAGGCCTCGGGGGTGAGCGGAAACGACTGCTGCTCGAGATAGCCCCACATCACATGCAGGTAGAGGCGGCCGCGACGTTGCACCAGCTGCAGATCGTAGGAAGCCTGCCAGCGGCTCCGCAGCAGTTCCAGCAATTCCTCCCGCCGCAGCGGTTCCGGTGTGGTCATGGCGGACGGCGCACTCCACAACAGCATGTTGCAGCCGGCCTCGGCCGGGTGCGGCTCGGACCCGGGCCGGGAAGGGCAAGGTTCATAATGGGCGCCACGTCAATCGGTCACACCGCGCCGTTCCCTATGACCCAGATCCCCGCGGCCTCTTCGAACGGCGGTGCCTCTGGTGATGTGCCCGGCATGGGCCGCCGCCAGTTCATGAACCTGCTGACCTTCGGCTCCGTCACGGGGGTGGCCCTGGGTGCCCTCTACCCGGTCGTCAACTACTTCATCCCGCCAAAGGCCGCCGGCAGCGGTGGCGGCGTCACCGCCAAGGACGAGCTCGGCAACAGCGTCACTGCCACCGGCTGGCTGGCCACCCACAAGGAGGGTGACCGCAGCCTGGTGCAGGGGCTCAAGGGAGACCCCACCTACCTGCTGGTCGAGGGCGGCGAGGCCATCGGCGACTACGGCATCAACGCCATCTGCACCCACCTGGGCTGCGTGGTGCCCTGGAACAGCGGTGCCAACCGCTTCATCTGCCCCTGCCACGGCAGCCAGTACGACGCCACCGGCAAGGTGGTGCGCGGTCCGGCGCCCCTCTCCCTGGCCCTGGCCCACGTCAGTGTCGAGAACGACAACGTGTTCCTCAGCCAGTGGACCGAAACCGACTTCCGCACGGGCGAAAAGGCCTGGTGGGCCTGATCGGCGCCTGAATCCCCTCCCTGTTCTCCTCTCCGACGCCCGCCACCTGCACCCCCATGCGCCGCTTCCTCTCCCCCCTGTTCGGCACCCTGCTCACCGTCAGCCTCTCGCTGGGCGTGGTGCTCCTGGGGGCCAGCCCCAGCTGGGCCTACCCCTTCTGGGCCCAGCAGAACTACGCCACGCCGCGTGAGGCCACGGGCAAGATCGTCTGCGCCAACTGCCACCTGGCCAAGAAGCCCACCCGGGTGGAGGTGCCCCAGGCGGTGTTCCCCGACACGGTGTTCAAGGCCGTGGTCGAAATCCCCTACGACACCTCCGTGCAGCAGGTCTCCGGTAGCGGCAGCCCCGCCGGCCTGAACGTCGGCGCGGTGGTGATGCTCCCCGACGGCTTCACTCTGGCCCCGCAGGACCGCCTCAGCGATGAGCTCAAGGAGGAGACCGCCGGCATCTACTACACCCAGTACAGCGACGACCAGCCCAACATCCTGCTGGTGGGCCCCCTCCCCGGTGACCAGCATCAGGAGATCGTCTTCCCGATCCTCTCCCCCGACCCGGCCACAGACAGCGCCATCCACTTCGGCAAGTACCAGGTCCATGTGGGTGCGAACCGCGGCCGCGGCCAGGTGACCCCCGAGGGTGAGAAGACCAACAACACCGTCTACACCGCCCCGGCGGCCGGCACGGTCAGCGCCATCAGCACCGACCCCAACGGCGCCACCGTGGTGGAGATCACCGGCAGCACCGGCAGCGTCACCGAGACGGTTCCCGCCGGACCCACCCTGACCGTCGCCGTCGGCGACGCCGTAGAAGCCGGTGCCCCTATCACCAACGACCCCAACGTCGGTGGCTTCGGCCAGATCGACGCCGAGGTGGTACTTCAGAACCCTGTGCGCATCTACGGGCTGCTGGCCTTCTTCGCTGCCGTGGCCCTCGCCCAGATCATGCTGGTGCTCAAGAAGCGCCAGGTGGAGAAGGTCCAGGCGGCGGAGGGCTTCTGAGCCTTCCTCTCGGCCTCTTCACATCCCCGGGGCCCCTGTTCTTCCAGCTGGGTCCCGTTTCTGTTCGCTGGTACGGCCTGCTCATTGCCCTGGCGGTGCTGCTGGGTCTGCTGCTGGCCACCCGGTTGGGCCGCCAGCGGGGGATCGATCCGGCCCTGATCGCCGACCTCCTCCCCCTGATGGTGCTCGGGGCCGTCGTGGGCGCCCGGATCTATTACGTGGCCCTGGAATGGCGCCAGTACCGCAACGACTGGTCCGATGTGTTCGCCATCTGGCGCGGCGGCATCGCCATCCACGGCGCCCTGATCGGCGGGACGCTGGTGACCATCCTTTTCTGCCGCTGGCGCCGCCAGGCCTTCTGGCCCCTGCTCGATGTGCTCGTGCCCGCCGTGGCCCTCGGCCAGGCGATCGGGCGCTGGGGCAATTTCTTCAACTCCGAGGCCTTCGGCCTGCCCACCAACCTCCCCTGGGCCCTGACCATTCCCATGGCCAACCGGCCGCCAGAGTTCCTTGAGCAGGCGTCGTTCCACCCCACCTTTCTTTACGAGTCCCTCTGGAACCTGGGGGTCTGCGCCCTGCTCCTGGTCCTGTTCCGTCTCGGCGGCAGCGGCCGCCTGCGGCTGCCCGCCGGGGCCCTGAGCTGCGTGTACCTGATGGCCTACAGCAGCGGTCGCCTCTGGATCGAGGGGCTGCGCCTCGATCCCCTCTGCCTGTTCTCCCAGCCCCCCTTCTGCAGTGGCGGCCTGCGCATGGCCCAGCTGATGAGCCTGCTGCTGATCCTGCTGGGGGGGGCGGGACTGCTCTGGCTCTACCGCTTCCGGCGTCCACTCCCCGACCCTTCCGGCCTGACCGCATGACAGCCACCGTCCAGATCGTGGGAGCCGGCCCCGGCGCCCCGGACCTGCTCACCCTGCGGGCCGCACGGGCCATCGAAGCCGCCCAGGTGCTCGTCTGGACCGACTCCCTGGTCAATCCCCAGATCGCCGCCCTGGCGCCGGCGGACTGCGAAAGCATCCGCACCAGCACCCTCACCCTCGAGGAGGTGATGGCCGTGGTGCTGGAGCGGGCCCGGGCGGGGCAGCGGGTGGTGCGCCTCCACGACGGTGATCCCTGCCTCTACGGCGCCCTGCAGGAGCAGATCTGCCGCCTGGCCGATGCCGGGCTGGCGGTGGAGGTGGTGCCGGGCCTGAGCGCCTACCAGGCCACCGCCGCCGCCCTGGGGGCCGAGCTGACCATCCCTGGCCGGGTGCAGACGATCGTGCTGAGCAGGGCGGGCGGACGCACCGGCGTGCCGGAGCGGGAATCGCTGGCCCGGCTCGCCGCCCTGCAGGCCTCCCTGTGCCTCTACCTGAGCGCCCGGCATGTGGAGGAGGTGCAGCAGGAGCTGCTGCAGCACTACCCCGCCGATACCCCTGTGGCCATCGGCTACCGGGTCAGCTGGCCCGACCAGTGGCTCACGGTGGTGGCCCTGGAGGCGATGGCCCGGGTGAGCCGCGAGCGGAACCTGATCCGCACCACCCTCTACGTGGTGAGTCCAGCGCTGCGGGACGCCGACGGGGCCCGTTCCCTGCTCTATTCCGCCAGCCACAACCACCTGTTCCGCGGCGGCGCCGAGTGACCCCGGCGGCCCCCTGCCTGCGCTTCTGGCGGGGATGGCTGGGTGCCGCCGAGGCCGATGGCTGGCTGCGGAAGCTGCTGGAGGAGGTGCCCTGGAAGCAGGAGTCCATCACGGTCTACGGCCGCCGTCACGCCATGCCCCGCCTCACCTGCTGGATGGCCGACCCTGACTGCAGCTACCGCTACGCGGACCTGGAGAACGCCATCGAACCCTGGACGCCCCTGGCCACCACGATCCGTCAGCGGGTGGCGGCGGCGGCGGCGCGGGAGTTCAATTCCCTGCTGCTGAACCTCTACCGCGACGGCCGCGATGCCATGGGCTGGCACGCCGATGACGAGGCCGAGCTCGATCCGGAGGCCCCGATCGCCTCCCTCAGCCTGGGGGCGCGCCGCACCCTGCGCTTCCGCCCCCGCCGGCGGGGCAGCGCAGAGGCCGTGGCGGTGGAGCTGGGCCACGGGGACCTGCTGCTGATGGATCCGCCCACCCAGCGCCACTGGCAGCACGGGCTGCCGCGGCGGCTGAAGGTGGACGCCCCACGGGTCAACCTTACCTTCCGGGTGGTGCGGGTGCCGCCGTAGGGGGCGGCTGGCTCGGGCATCGGAGCGCCGGGGCGGTGGCAACAATGGCGTCGGTGTCTGCGAGGGGCATGTCGAGGGCGATGGCCAGTTCCCATGGAAGTCGATGCCGGCCGCTGCTGCCGGTGCTGCTGGGCCTGACCCTGCTGGCAGGCGGCTGCCAGTTGAGCGGGGTGAGTGAGGCCGGCCGGGAACGCTGCCGCCGGCTCAGCGCCGCCGCCGGCAATCCGCTCAGCGCGGCCCTGACGTACATGCGCTGCCTGCCCGAGACGGATCGCCGCCTGGCCCAGGAGCGGGCGGCGCTGGAGAAGGCGGACGCCGCCCGGCGCGAGGCCCTGGAGGCCTGCCGCCGGCGCCAGCGGAGGATCACCACCCTGATGGACTCCCTGCGCAGCGCCGAGCAGGAGCTGGCGGCCGCCCGCAACAGTCCCTTCCGCCCAAGCGTGGTGCCGCCACAACCCCTGGATCCCGGCCGGGAGTCCCGCTACCGCCCGGAGGACCAGCGGCTGGACCGCGAGCGCTACGAGGAGGCCCTCGGTGCCTGGGAGCAGCAGGTGGCCGCCGAACGGATCCGTTGGCGCCAGCGACGGGATGCCCGCGTCGCCGCCGCCCAGGACCGCCTCGACCGGGACGCCCGGGCCCTGCGGGAGCTGCAACCGGATCTGTTCACCGGACCAGCGAGCATTGAGTTCGACCCCGGCACGGTCGGACGGGTGCGCGCCGGCTGCATTTGACAGTGAGTTCGCCGACCGTGTAGGAGGGTTCTGGCCAGATGGCCGGGTCGGAACTTTCAGCCGCAGAAAGACCCACTTTCAGCGTCGAGGAGGTGTCGGCCGCAGCGACGGGCGATTAGCACAGCGGTAGCGCACTTCCTTCACACGGAAGGGGTCACTGGTTCGAATCCAGTATCGCCCATGTCTTGCTCCGGTTTCCGAACCGGTTGGCGTTGGTCGCCACTTTGATCATTCGTCATACTGCTGGCCACGCGGCGCCTCAGGAGATCCTGCCCTTGCCCCAATCTCCTGCCGCGACCATGGCCGCAGAGGACTGGAGTGCTCCGATCCCGGAACTCCTCGAACTGGGAGAACGGCTGGCCATAGCCCGCCGGGCCCAAGGCCTGAGCCTGGAGGACCTGGCTGATCGCCTGCGCCTGGGCAGCGAACAGCTGATGGCCCTCGAGACCGGCGACCACCGACACCTGCCGGAGGCGGTCTTCGTGGTGGCCCAGGCCAAGCGGGTGGCGGGCGCGCTCGGGATCGACGTGAGCCGGCAGATCAGCGATCTGCAGAACAGCCGCCTGATGCGCCGGGGGCGCACCCCCCCTGCCAGGCCCCTGCAGCGAAAGGTCCGGACCCAGCCGGCCCCCGCCCGCCGCAGCGCCACCGCCGGCTTGCTGTGGGCAGTTCTGGTCCTCCTGGGGGGAGGTGCCGTCGCGGTGACGGCCCTGCAGGGCAAGGTCCCCGCACCTGCCGCGTCCTCCGGCCAGCCCGCCGCCCCGTCGGCCCACGGGCCGGCGCCGGATCAGCTGTTGCTGGAGAGCCGCCAGCCCAGCTGGCTGGAGGTGCGAACGGCCGCCGGCCAGATCCTGTTCCGCGGCACCTTCACCGGCGAGAAGCGCTTCCCCCTGGGCGGCGGCCTGCTGGTCCTGGCCGGCCGACCCGACCTGGTGACGGCCACCGCCGGCACCCTGGCGCCCCAGACCCTCGGAAGGATCGATCAGGTGGTGTGGCGCAGCTTCAGGGCGACGCCTGCTTCACCGTGAGCCGCAGGCCCGTGGCCTCCAGCACCAGATCCGCGCATGAGCGCAGGCTCCACTCCTCCAGGCTGAGATCCACGCAGGACTCACCGTCGGCCGGAGGCCCGGCCTGCAGGGCGATGGTGATGCCACGGGGCTGATGGGCCCGGTCGGTGTCCGCCGAAACGGTGATCGCCGCGATGCCGGAGGCGGGCCGGCGGTCGAGGGCGGCCGCCAGCCGCAGCAGCAGGGCCATCGTGAACACCGTCTGACGGTCCTGGCCGGCTTCGATCAGCTGCCACGACTCATGGCGCTTCTTGGGCAGGCTGCGCCGGTGGTAGCGGGCGATCGCCGCCACCATCAGGTGCTCGGCCTCGGAGTACCCCAGCAGCTCGCCATGCCGGATCAGATACCAGGTGTGCTTGTGGTACGCGGCGATGTTGACGTGCTTGCCGCAGGCATGCAGCTGAGCCGCCGCCCACAGCAGGTCACGGCCCTCGCCGTCATCACTGTGCAGCAGGCCCCGGGTCTGGTCGTAGAGGCTCAGGGCATGGTTGGCCACCCGGTCGGCCCGGCCCGTGTCCACCCCGTAGATGCGGGCCAGGTGCAGCACGGTGCGGCGGCGGATCGTGCTCTGGAAGGTGAAGCGGTCGACCAGCAGGCCGTTGCGCAGCATCCAGTCGACGATCAGGCCCTCCCGCAGGGCCCGCTCGCACACCACCATGTCCCTGACCTGGAGGATCTCCATGGTGGTCTGGAGGATCAGGGCACCGGGGACGATGATCTCTGCCCGCCGCTCGTTGATGGCGGTGAGGGCCCGGCGCTGGTCCGGCGCCATCACCACCAGCCTCTCGACGATCTCGTCCAGCCGGGCCCGACCGAGGCGATAGCCGTCGAGCTTCAGGGGCGGATTGGGGTCCTGGGCGGAGGCCAGGGCCGCCATCGCCATGGCGGTGCCGCTGGTGGCCACCAGGACCGGTTTCTCCCCCGGCCGCAGCTCCCGCTTCACCTCAGCGACGGCCGGATCCATCGCCCCCTGGATGTAGGCCTTGAGGAAGCCCCGGCGGGCCGGCGTCAGGGGATCCTCCCGGCAGAACTCCCGCTGCAGCCGCACCGCGCCGATGCGGGTGCTGGTCAGGGCGCGGGCATCACGGCCGTCGGCGAGCACCAGCTCGGTGGAGCCGCCGCCGATGTCGAGGATGTAATAGGGCTGGTCGCCGAAGGACAGGCCCGAGAGCACCCCCAGATAGATCAGACGGGCCTCCTCCGGCCCGCTGACCAGATCCACCACCAGCCCCAGCTGGTCCTGGAGGCCCTGCAGGAAGGAACGGCCGTTGGGGGCCTCGCGCACCGCACTGGTGGCAGCGATGACGATCTGCTCCACCCCGTGGCTGGTGGCCAGGTCGCGGCAGTGGCGCAGGGTCAGGAAGGCACGCTCGATCGCCTCGGGGGTGAGGTCCCCCGACTCCGGATCCCTCTCCCCCAGCCGGGTGGTGGACTTCTCCGCCACCACCACCGAGAAGCTGCCCAGGACCGGGTCGATCGCTGCCACCAGAAGGTGGATGGAATTGGTGCCGATGTCGATGGCCGCCACCCGCCGTTCCCCTGCGGGGGTGGGGACGGGAACCGAAGCCAACGCGGCGGACGCCGGATCGGGAATCGGGGGCATGGGAGTCGGCCCGGGCGGCGGCGGCGCCACTTTGCCACCGGGCGACGCTCCCGGTCGGCCGCGGGAATGCCACCACCGGAACGCCGCCCTTCAGGAATTGGATAGGGTGCCGCCAACCGACCGTTGCCCGCGGTGAACGTCCCGATGGCCCCCGGCCGGGCTCCGGCCTGGCTCGAACTGCTGCGCTGGCACAAGCCCAGCGGCCGGTTGATCCTGCTCATTCCCGCCGGCTGGGCCCTCTGGCTGGGGCCGGCCGTGCCGCCCCCGGCCCTGCTGGTGACCTGGATCGTGCTGGGGGGCCTGGCGGTGAGCGGCGCCGGCTGCGTGGCCAACGACCTCTGGGACCGGCGCATCGATCCCCTGGTGGAGCGCACCCGCCACCGCCCCCTGGCCGATGGCCGGCTCGGGGTGGGCACCGCCACCGTGCTGCTGCTGCTCTGCCTGGCGGTGGCGCTGGCGGCCCTGCTGGCCCTGCCCGCCGCCAGCCGGGTGCTCTGTGTCGGCCTCGCCCTGGCGACCCTGCCCCTGGTGCTGCTCTATCCCTCCGCCAAGCGTTGGTTCGCCTACCCCCAGCTGGTGCTGGCCCTTTGCTGGGGCTTCGCCGTGCTGCTGCCCTGGGCCGCCGCCCAGGGGAGTCTGCAGGGCAGCGCCGGAGGCTGGCCCCTGCTGCTCACCTGGCTGGCGGCGGTGAGCTGGACCTTCGGCTTCGACACCGTCTACGCCATGAGCGACCGGGAGGACGACAGGCGCCTGGGGGTGCGCAGCAGCGCCCTCAGCCTGGGGGCTGGGGCTCCCCTCGCGGTGGCACTCTGCTACGGCCTCACCTGCGCCGCCCTGGCCGTGGCGGTGCTGCTGCAGGGGCGCGCGGGCCTGCCGTTCTGGCTGCCCTGGGCCACAGCCGCCCTGGCCATGCAGCAGCAGGCGGCCCGGCTACGCCGCCCCGACCTGCCCCGCAGCGCCTACGGCCGGCATTTCGCGGTTCAGGTGTGGCTCGGGGGACTGCTGCTGCTGGCGGTGGTGCTCTCCACCACCACCTGATTCGTCATGGCCGCCGGACTGCCAGCCCAGCCGCCATCCCTGCGTCCGGGCGACCGGGTGCGGCTGGTGGCCGCCAGCTCGGCCCTGGCCGATCTCGAACGGCTGCAGGCGGGCCTGGCGGTGCTGGCCGGCTGGGGCCTGGTGCTGGATGACGACCCCGCCCGGCTGCCACCGCGCCGCTGGGGCTACCTGGCGGGCCGCGACAGCGAGCGGGCCGGCGATCTGCTCCCGAACGCCCGCCCGGGGCAGCCGGCGGCCCTGCTGGCCTGCGTGCGGGGCGGCTGGGGATCGGCCCGGCTGTTGGAGCGCCCGCTGGCGGCGGCCGGAGGCTGGCTGCTGGGGTTCTCCGATGTCACCTCCCTGCTGTGGCACCGGCTGGCGACGGGCCAGGGGGGCGCCATCCACGGCCCCCTGCTCACCACCCTGGCCGCCGAACCGGCCTGGAGCCGGGAGCGGCTGCGGGCCCTTCTGTTCGGCGAACCCCTGGCCGACCTGGAGGGGGAAGCCTGGGTTGGCGGCCAGGCGGAGGGTCCGCTGCTGGCCGCCAACCTCACCGTGGCCACCCACCTGCTGGGCACGCCGCATCTGCCGGAGCTGGACGGGGCGATCCTGATCCTCGAGGACGTGGGCGAGGCGCCCTACCGGATCGAGCGGATGCTGACCCACTGGCGCCTCTGCGGCGCCCTGCAGCGGCTGGGGGGCATCGGCTTCGGCAGCTTCGAGGGGTGCGGCGATCCCACCGACCCGGAAGGCGACGGTTGCCGCTTCACCCTCGAGCAGGTGCTGCGCGAGCGCACGGCCGATCTGGGGATCCCGGTGCTGGCCGGCCTGCCGGTGGGCCACGGCGACGTCAATGCCGCCCTGCCCCTGGGGGTGCGGGCCCGGCTCGACGGCAACACGGGCCGGCTCAGTCTCCCGTGAGCCGCTCCTCGTCGATGGTGGTGCGCCCCACCAGCCGCCCCTGCTTCAGCATCTGGGCCACCCGCCAGCGGCGGCGGCCATCGGGGCTGCAGCTGATGATCTCGTGCACCTCGGGGTCGGCGGGGTCGTGGGGGTGCATCACCAGCAGGCTGCCGCTAGCGGGCTGCTCCCCCGGCAGGTCCATCGCCCAGCCCCGGTAGCGCTCGCTGGCGAACCACACCCGGCCGGAGTGGATCTCGCCCCGGGCCTCGATGCGCCGCAGCGGGGCGTCCTCGGGGCCGAGCAGGTTGATCTGGTGGTAAAGCCAGTGGCCGGCCTCCTCGACCACCCGGATCGTGACCGTGCTGGGGAAGGTCTCCAGCAGCTCACCGCCGGCGTCGTGACGGCGGAAGCTGCCGCGCCACACCCCCTGCTGCCCCACCAGGGCCGGCAGCCCGGCCTCCAGGGTCGCCGCCCCGCCGGCCGCGTCCCGGTCGAAGAGCAGCCAGCTGAAGCCGTCGATCTCGCCCCGCACCGACCCATCGGCCAGCCGCAGGCTGCGGTCCCGGTACCAGAGCTGGTCGGGAGGGAGGAGCATCTCGAACTCGGCGCAGACCTCGCCGTCCTGGGGATGGCGGTAGCGGCAGGCCCCGGGATCCATGCGGGCGCGGAAACGGTCAAAGGCCGGCTCCGCCGCGAAGAAAAGGTCGCAGCCCGGATGGCGATCGAAGGCCTCCGGTGCCAGACCCTGGACCAGGGAGGCCGCCAGGGGTGAACGGTCGTAGGTGGGTCCACCCCGGAAGAACAGCTGCTCGGCCCGGACGGCGCCGCGGTCCGGGTCGTGGCGCAGCACCACCACCCGCTGGCGGTGGGCCAGCTGGGGGGCGCTGGCACGGAACTCCTGGAAGTAGAGCACCACCTCCCCCAGCTGGGGCGCTGGCAGCCGCTCCACCACCAGGGTGCGCAGCTCCCGGGTCAGCTCGGGCGCCGCCGGACCGCCCCTGGCCATGTTGGCGGCCACCTGGCGCCGGTTGTGGAAGGACCCCTGCCAGCGGGCGGCGATCGTTTCGATCCGGGTGGCACTGTCCATCGGCGACCTCAGGGCTGGCGGGCCGCCAGCACGGCGCTGGCGATGGTGAGATCGAAGCGGGTGGTGAGCTTGATGTTGGAGGGGGGGGCCTCCAGCACCCGCACCGGCAGCCCCAGGCGTTCGTAGAGGGCGGCGTCGTCGGTGACGCTCCAGCCCTCGCGCTCCGCCCGCCCATGGGCCTGGCGCAGCTGGGCCACCCCGAAGCCCTGGGGCGTCTGGGCCGCCCAGAGACCGCTGCGTTCGGGGGTGGCGGTGATCATGCCGCGGCCATCCACCTGCTTGATGGTGTCGGTGACCGGGGTGGCGGCGATGATGCCGGCCCCTTCAGCCATGGCCTGGGTCAGGGCCGTGGCACAGCGCTCCAGCAGGTCCGGTTCCGCCAGGCAACGGGCGCCGTCGTGGATCAGCACCGCCTCGGCGTCGGCGGGCAGGGCCGCCAGGCCGCGCCGTACCGACTCCTGGCGGGTGTCACCGCCGACGATCCAGGCCACCGGCTGGGCCAGACGGCGGCGGGGCTCGGCCGCGGCCACGATCGCGCCGATCGCCTCCCCATCCTCCGGCCGGCCCATCACCCCGATCCAGCGGATCGCCGGGCAGGCCAGGGCGGCGTCCAGCGTCCAGGCCAGGACGGGGCGTCCGGCCAGGGGCAGCAGCAGCTTGTTGGTGGCGGCGCCCATGCGGCGGCCGCTGCCGGCGGCGGCGATCAGCAAATGCACAAGCGATGGGCCTCCCGGGCGGAACACTGGAGTCCTCTCCATACAATCAGGCCGCGAGGCCCGCCCGACCCAACGCCCGATGCGCGCACTGTTTCTGATCCCGGGCGACGGCGCCAGCCAGCTGCAGGCGTTTCCGGCCGTGGCGGCGACTGCCGAGCAGCTCCGGTTCCAGATGCAGGTGGTCTGCCACCCCTCGCTGGCCCCCCTCTGGAAGCTGCTGCCGGCGGTGGAGAAGGTGATCCCCTTCCACTTCGGCGACGCCAGCCTGGCCGACTGGGCCAACCTGCTGGGGTCGGTGCGGGAGCCCGATTTCCAGGCCTGCATCAACCTGGCGTCCGGTCGTCAGGTCGACCTGATGCTCTCGATGAGCCACATCCCCAACCGCATGGCGGCCGGGGGCTTCTCCGCCACCGAGAAGGTGCAGGTGCCCCAGGGTCTCTGGCCGGCCCAGGCCCTGGCGGCCTACCTGCGGCCGATCGGGGTGCGGCTGGAGGCCGCCGGGTTCCGCCTGGCCCTGCCCCGGCCCGCCCTCGACGAGGCCATGGCCACGTTGCCCGCCGGCGACGGGCCGATGCTGCTGCTGGCCCCCTCCGGCCGCCCCGGCGACTGGGCTGAAACGGCCTGGCGGGAGCTGCCCGGCCGCATCGCCGCCACCCTCCCCGGTCTGCGCTCCCGGCAGGTGCCGCCGGCCCCGCCAGCCGAGATCCCCGCCCGGGCCGCCCTGGTGGCCGCCAGTGACGTGGTTCTGTCCAGCGACCCGGTGACGATCGAGCTGGCCCTGCTCAGCGGCACGCCGGTGGTGGCCCTGGGTCGCGGCAGTGACAGCCTGCCGGCCCGTGAGGGAGTACAAGGTCTGGGTACCGAAGGCCACCTGCGTGACCTGCCCAGCAACGACGTGCTCAAGGCCCTCGGCCTGGGCTGAGTCCCGCCGATGAGTCGCCTGTGGTTCGCCCGCAGGAAGCGTCCCCCCTCGGCCCGGGCGCGCCGCCCGTGGCTCACACCCCTGATCGCCCTGATCGTGGTGGTCAACGCCAGTGCCATCGGCTATCGGATCACCGAGGGCTGGGACTGGGGCGACTGCTACTGGATGGTGGCGATCACCATCGCCACCATCGGCTACGGCGAGGTGGAGCCCCTGTCCACCGCCGGTCGGCTCGTCACCGTGTTCTCCCTCGCCGGAGGGCTCGTGGTGGTGCAGCTGACGATCCAGAACCTGGTGGGCCTCTCCGAAACAGGCTATTTCCGGCGCCTGCGGGAGCGCCGTTTCCGCAACTGGGTCCAAAGGATGAACAATCACGTGATTCTCTGCGGCTACGGCCGCATCGGCCAGGAGATCGCCGACCAGCTGATCCGGGAGAAGGTTCCCCTGCTGGTGGTGGAGATGGACCAGGGCTGCCGGGATGCAGCCGAGGAGCGGGGGCTGCCGGTGCTGTTCGCCGATGCCACCCTCGACGAGACCCTCCTGGAGGCGGGCATCCACCACTGCCGCAGCCTGGTGGCGGCCCTCTCCAGCAACGCCGCCAACCTCTACGTGGTGCTCAGCGCCCGGGGGCTGGCGCCCCGATGCCGGCTGATCGCCCGCT
>CAZBMT010000029.1:0-13143 GCA_964492645.1 uncultured Cyanobium sp.
TGAGACAGCTCTGTTCCTGTCCGCATGGCCCGGCGCCGCACCCCTCCCCTGGCGGTGGTCACCGCCCCGACCGAGACCACGCTGGAGGCCCTGCTCCAGGACCCCAACAACGCCCGGCGCCGCACCCAGCGGAGCACCGGGATGATCGAGCGATCCCTGCGCGAGTTCGGCGCTGCCCGCTCGCTGGTGGTGGATGAGAACGGCGTGATCCTCGCCGGCAACGGCACCGCCGAGGCGGCCGCCGCCATCGGCATCGACAAGGTGCTGGTGATCCCCGCCGATGGCCGCACCCTGGTGGCGGTCCAACGGACCGATCTTTCCCCCGCCCAGAAGGCGGAATATGGGGTGGCGGACAACCGCTCCAGCGACACCTCCGAGTTCAACGGCGCGGCGCTGGCCGCCCTGCTGGATCAGCACGCCGAGCTGGATCTGAGCCCGTGGTTCACCGAGGACGAGTTCAAGGCCCTGGTCGACGGCATGGATGAGGTCCCGGAGCCTCCCGCCCCGCCGGAGCCACCGCCGGCCGGGTTGACGGTGCAGCTGACTTTCCCGGACCAGCAGGCGATGGCTGAGTTTCAGCAGCTTATGGCCCGCCTGGCGGAGGCCCTGCCGGAGGAGGAGAGCACCGAAGCCCGCCTGTCCCGGGCTGTGGAGGCCCTGCTGGCCACCAGGGGGCGCTGATCCATGGCTGCCACCACCTGGCCCCCTGCCCCGCCTGCAGCACCCTCCCAGGCCGGCCGCGGCCGCGCCATGACCCCAGCAGATCATGATCGGATCTACGCCCTTCATCAGCAGGGTGTTCGAGCCCCTGAGATCGCGGCCGAGCTGGGGCGGAGCCTGAGCTGCATCTACGCGAGCATCGCCGATTCCCGCCTGAGCCATGGCGAGGTGATGCGTGTCCGACGCTTCGCCACCGACCTGCAGGCCGGGGGGGATGGAATCATCCCCCCGAAGCCCAGGCTGCCGGTGGAGGTCATAGTGAACCGCTACCTGGCCGGGGAGGGCATCGAGGCCCTGGCCACCAGTTACCGGGTGAGCCGGGCGGTGATCCGCCGGCTGTTGGTGACGGCCGGCGTCACCATCCGGGCCGACCGGCGCCGTGTTCCCGACGGCTACCGCCAGTGGACCCACCAGGAGGGCGTCACCTGCCTGCAACTGCGGGCCCGGGGCCATGACGCCTCCACCATCGCCCAGATGATCAATCGCAGCACCATCGCGGTCGAATCCTGGCTCCAGGAGCACAATCGCCCCAACAGCTCGGCACGGATGGCCGAGCGGGCCCGCCGCCGCCGCGGGGATCTCCTGCCGGAGGAGGTGCCCTCGCCGGAGGTACTCGAGCAGCTGCGCAGTGGCTGGCTGGAGGGCCGCAGCGTTGCCGCCATGGCCCGGGAGTTCGACATCCCCTCCGCCATCGTCTCCGGCGCGCTGAAGCGCCACGGGATCGTGGTGACCCGCGGCCCCAACCCCAACGCCCTACGCCGGGCCGCGGCCGCCCTGCCACCGCGGGCGATGCCGCTGTTCCAGCCGCCTAGCCTTTGAGCAGGAGGACTCCCGGGGTGGCAAAGACCAAGGCCGGGGCCACATCCAAACCCAAGCCGCCGAAGGACCGGACTCTATCCCGAGCGGCCGAGCGCAACTACCGAGTGCATGCCCTGCTGGGCCTGGCGGTGAAGTCCGGCTTCGGGCCGAAGGACCTGATGGATGTGGCCACCAAGAACTGGCGGGTGAGCCCTGTCGTCGCCTCGCGGCTGGTTGCTGAGGCCTACGAACTGGCGATTAGCAGCACCAGCCTCTACGACAAGGCCCGGATGGCCTCCATCCAGCTCTGCCGGATGGAGGACCTCCTGAAGAAGGCTATGGCCAGCAAGCAGCTGGGCGTCGCCCTGGGGGTGAACCGTGAGATCAACCAGCTGATCCTGACTGTCGAGAAGTTCGAGAAGGCCCTCGAGGAGGCCGGCGATGGTGGCGCCGGGACCAACACCCTGACACCGGAGGAACAGGAGGCAGAAGACCGGGCCGGGGACTTCTGATGGACTGGGACGACGAAGCATGGGCTGAATACGACGCCCAGCTCCGCACCCAGACCGCCTGTTACAGCTGGCCCCGGAAGGGCCCCGGGGGGCTGCACCTCCCCAGGAAGCAGCTGGTGCGCCCCCTGCTGCAGTACGCCCCCCGCCGGGGGCTTTTCTCCTCGGCGCAGCGTGTGCAGCCGTGGGACCTGCTCCCGAAGCGGTGGCCGGACTTTGCCGCCTGCACCTACATCGCCTCCCAGGGCAAGTACTTGCCCTTCAGGCCGTGGGACTACCAGCTGGACCTGGTCCGCACGATCCGGGCCCACCAGAACACCTACGTCAACAAGTCCCGCCAGACCGGTGTTTCCGAGACGATCATCTCCTACATGCTCCAGCAGGCCATCCAGCGGCCGGCATGGGTGGGGATCATCTTCTCCAAGACCGGGGAGGACGCCTCGGAGCTGGCGGCACGGATCAAGGGGCAGGCCGCCTCCCTGGGATCCGCCTGCCCGCCCCTCCCAAAGGACAGCGCCCGGAAGCTGGTGTTTCAGGGCCGCGGCTCCCTCCACTTCCTGCCCCCCACCGAACGGGCCGCCCGGGGCATCCCGTCGGCCTCGATGGTGCTCTTCGATGAGGGGGCCTTCATCGAGAAACTTGCCGGCATCGAGACCGGTGCCATGCCCACCCTGTCGCTGCTGGGGGCCCGGGCCAGGGCCGTGTGGGTCAGCACCCCCAACGGCCGCAGCGGCCGGTTCTATGAGCACTGGAGCACCGACCACGGCGAGGTCCAGGTCGGCGACAGCTTCGTCAACGGCATCCCCACCCTCCGCTGCAGCCCCGACGGCCAGTTCGCCAAGGTCGCGATCCATTGGAGCCAACATCCGATCTATTCGCAGGATCCGGACTACGCGGAGAACACCCGCCGGAAGTTCCAGCTCACCACCCAGCGCTACCGGCAGGAGTTTGAGCTCGACTTCGCTGCCACGGACGCGGAGGTCTACCCCCACGACCTGATCGAAGCGGCCGAGGCGATCGGCGCCTTGCAGCTGCCCACCAGGGGCCACAGCTACGTCTTCGGGATCGACCCCAACGGCTCCGGCGACGACGAATGGGTCACCACGGTGCTGGACATCACCACCAACCCCTGGCAGGTGGTGGCCCGCTTCCACGACGCCCGCCGCAGCCGCGACTACGGGCTTCAGCGCACCGCCCGCCTGATCGACCAGTACCAGCCCGAGATGGTGGCGATCGAGAACAACGGCGTCGGGGCCAACGTGGGAGAGGCCCTGTCGATCCTGCGCCCCGGGGTGCCGATCGAAGAGTTCGCCACCAGCAAGCCCTCGAAGATCCGCATGACCGATCGGGTCCTGCTGCTGCTGGAGCAGGGCGATCTGGGCATCCCCCCCGACGACATCTACGGCAAGCAGATGCGGACCTTCCGCCAGAAGGAGGACGGCAACCGGGAGGCCGCGGCCGGCTGCCACGACGACGCGGTGATGAGCCTGGCTGCAGCGTGTGAAGCCGGCGCCCGAACCCGGCCAATGATGGCCGAATGGGTCAAGATGGTATGAGTCCAGAACATCAGTACCTGATGACGGTCCGATTCGCTCCCTTCCCGCTTTGCTTCCCGCAGTCCGGGTATCCCCTCACGCCCCGTCCCTGGAGCGTGACGACCAGGGCTGGCAACAGCCGCACCACCCACCAGCTGGAGGCCACCACCCTGGAACGCCTGGGCCCTCGACACCCTCAGCGCTGCCAAGGCTTCTCAGGCACAACCTGCCTGACCACGTCTACCAGGACGAACTATCCATTTCACCCGGCTGATCGCCGGCAGAACCCATGGGACGAAAGAGCAAGCTACGGCAACGGCGAGGGAAAGACCCTCATCAGTCACAGCTGTTTCTGCACGTGCAGGACGTCGCAACCAATTACGGGGAGCCCGTGTGTATCGGCCCCGTCGGTGGCGACTGGTCCGTGATCGCAGTAACGCGAGAGAACGCGCACCTGGTTCCGGAAGCGCTGCAGCGGTGGGTGCCACCCCTCGACTGCAAGCCGCGTCACCACCACCCGGTTTTTGTTGATCGCTCTCCAGTCACCGGGAAATGGCGCGTGGTGATGATTGGGATGGACGGGCTGGAAGTGCTGGACATGTTTAATGATCGGCTCAAGGCGCTCCGGTCAGCCCAGAACGCACAAGAAGTCTTTGGGGCTTGTCATCGCAGCATGGTCAGTCCGTTATCTAGCTGTTGGGCCTCGATGGTGATGAAGTATGGGGAGAAAGACACAGCTGCCGGCATCGAATCGGACGACGCAGTTATCGCTGAACTTCGGGACAGAGGGAAGGGCGATGGGTTCCGAGAGGTAAAAACTGACAGCAGTCTTTCTCCAGGCCTTGTTGGGCAGTTGGTGAACGAGCTGCGTGTCGCCGGCGTTCACGTCCGTACAGCCACCTCGGTGCAGCCATGAACTACCCCCACCTGGACCACGCCGAACGGGGGACCGATGCCGACCGCATCGCCCGTATGCAAAAGGCTCAAGCTGTTTTGGCGGCTCATCCACCGGCCGCAATGACACAGCAGGAGATCAACGAGGAGATCAGGGCGTATCGATCTCGCTCTCGCCGTCGGGCTGCAGGGGCGAGCTGAGCGGGTAGCCTGACCCCAGCAACACCCCCGTGCCCGCCGGGCCGACCCAGATCGGGGGTCACTCTTTCAAGCCGCGTCCACCTCGCCCTGGTCCTCGAGCAGCAGGGGCGAGCTGAGGAGCTTCTAGCGCTTCGACCGCCCCTCCAGATCCTCCGCCATGTAGGCCGCCGACCTGAGCAGCGTCGACAACGGGACCGGCTTGGCATCACGCTGCGAGCACGACCTGAGTGCCCTCCTTATGCCGGCGGCTACCGACCCGCTGCCCAGCTCCCGGGCAATCTCATACAGATCCGGCGTCATCCGGATTGAATAGCTGGTGCCGCTGGGGATCTTGCGGCCTTTCACAACGGCAGCCCCAGCTGTGCCCCGTTCAGCCGCTGTTCAGCGATGGCCAGGTAGGCAGGATCCCGCTCGATCCCCACGAACCTGAACCCCTCCCCCATGGCCGCCTTGCCCGTGGTGCCGCTGCCCATGAACGGATCCAGCACCAGGCCACCGGGGGGCGTCACCAGCCGGCAGAGGTAGGCCATCATCCACGCCTCCCCGGGCGAAGAAACACCAACAGCCCCAGCAGCAGCACCAGGTTCAGTGGGCTGATCCCGCCGATCGTAGAGATGCCCAGAAAGCAGAAGGCCAGCCACCAGTAGAGAAGTGCCACCGACGCCCCGCGCCGTTTCGGTGGCGGTGAAGCAACGGCCGCGGCCGCCTCCAGCTCGATGATGTGCCTGGTGGCCTTCTCGACGACCGCTTCGAGCTCCGCCTTCTCCCGTGCCAGCTGCATCAGCTGCTGCACCACCCGCTGGGGGTCGCGCTGGACGTCCTGGCGGGCCCTGATCCCCTGCACCTGGAGCTTGAACTCGGTCTCTTCGGTGATCTCCGGCACCCTCCAGTTGCCCCAGCCCATCTCAGGTGGCCCTCCGCCGCCGTGGCTTGGCCCACAGCACCCGCACCGACCGGGGGACGCCGTCGCGGACAGCGATGGCGCCGGCGGCCTGGAGGGTCTTGAAATGGGCCTGGACCGTGCTGGTGCTGGCCAGCTGCCGGGCCTTCATCACGTCGCGGAAGCTCGGGGAGATCCCGTGCTCCTCGATGTAGGCCCGCACCGCGTTCAGGGTGAGCTGCTGGGCCTCGGTGAGGCCGCGTTCTGTCTCGATCTCGGTTGCTGGCCCTGGATGCTTGGCCTGTCCCGCCATGAACTCGCAACGTCATCACACCGGGATGAAGCTACTCCCGACTGGCACACCAGTGCTAGGCCCCAAGGGGGAGGCTGAGCTGTTGAGCGATCTCGATCTCCACCACCAGCTGCAGGCTCGGCCTCTCTTCCCCATCGGCCTCCACCAGGCGCCTGGCCAGCCCCTGGGCTGTCTTGGCGAGGTCCTGGGCCTGCTTGCCGGTGATGCCCAGGGCCAGGCCGATCTCCACGTAAGTCTGGCCGGCCATCCGTAGCTCCATGATTTGCACCAGCTGCGGCCAGGGTTTCAGGGCCTGCAGCAGCAACTCCCGCCGCATGGTCACCGCCCCGGCCGGTGTCGTGGGGGCCGCCACGGTGCTGATGAAGGCATCGCCGTCGCCGTCACCCATCAGGGCATCGAGCGAACCCACCTGCCGCACGGCGGCCGCTTGCCGCAGGATCCGCAGATCCCCTGCGGTGATCTCCATGGCCTCGATCGCCTCCTGATCCGTCGGTGATCGTCCCTCCCTGGCGGTGAAGGCCTCCACCCACTGCCTGAGCTGGTTCATGGACATGGCCCGCTTCACGGGGATCCGGATGGCGCCGGAGGTGTGCACCAGCCGGGTCATGCTCTGCCGGATCCAGGGGACCGCGTAGGTCGAGAACGTGTACCCCAGGGCTGGGTCAAACAGCTCCGCCGCCCTGGTGAGCCCGATGGCCCCCTCCTGAATCAGGTCCTGCACCTCGAGGGCTGCACTGGAGCTCACCGAAAACGACCTGGCCTGGGTGGCGACCAGCAGCATGTTCCGGCTCACCAGCTGCTCCCGTGCCCGCTTCCCGGATCGCTTCACACCAGGGGGCGCATCGTCCGGTGATGGCGCCCAGTCCAGCCAGGTCCGAATCGCACGCCCCAGCAGCAGCTGCTCCTCTTTGGTCGGGACCGGCAGCCGCGAATAGGCGCCGAGCAGCTGATCGAGCGGCGAGCCCAACGTACTAGGGCTGATGTTCGCCCCAGCCTACGGAGCGAAACGACCTTGACCAGTGATGTCCCCAGGTCATGCGGCCTACCCTGACCCCAGGCGCACTGGCCCGTGTCGATCGGCTTCCTGCAACCCAGCGACCCTGGATCTCAGTGGCGGCTTGATGGCGCCCTGATCAACGTCCTCACCGGCCTGGGCACCGCCCGGGACCGGAACGAAGCGATCGGCGTCAAGCGCTCCAGGATCCTTTCCGAGGCTGCTGTCGACGCCCTCTATGAACAGAGCTGGCTGATCCGGCGGATCGTCGAGAAGCTCCCCCAGCAGGGCACCCGCAGCGGCTGGGATCTGTCGGTGGGGGATGAGGCCTCCAGCCGCATGAAGAGCCAGCTGGACGACCTGGTCGGCTGGACTGAGAAGCTGCGCCTCCGCCAGGCCATCGCCGCGGCTGCCACCTACAGCCGCCTCTATGGCGGCGGGGCGATGATCGTCATCGCGGACGACCGCACGCCGATCGACAAGCCGCTGAACCGCAAGCGGCTGCGCACCATCCACGGTTTCTACCCGATCGACCGCTGGCGCCTCTACCCCGCCTCCGGCTGGTCGGGCCTGGGTGAGCCGGAGAGCTACTGGTTCTGGACCCAGAACGACCGGGACCTGCAGAAGCTGAATGAGCAGGCCGGGGCCAAGCAGGTCACCACCGGCGGCCTGGGGCTCACCGAGGCCACCCAGGTGGAGATCCACAGCAGCCGGGTGATTCGCATCGAGGGCCTGCCCTGTGGCTGGCGTTCACAGCAGGAGCGGCAGTGGTGGGGCGTCTCGGTGGTCGATCTGGCCTGGGACGTCTTCAAGCGCTGGGAGACCGGCCAGCAGTCGGCGGCCGACATCCTCCACGACTTCGACCTGGTGGTGCACAAGCTGCCGGGCCTGGCGAACATGCTCGCCGCCGGTGGCGAGGACAAGCTCCGCCAGCGGCTGCAGGCCAACGCCCTGGCCCGCAGCACCATCGGCGCCTACCTGCTGAACGACAACGAGGAGCTGACCAACTTCACCCGCTCCGCCGCCGGCATCGCCGACATCCTCACATCCCTGAAATCAGAGATCACCGGCGCCTCCGGCATGCCCCACACCCTGCTGTGGGGCGAGTCCCCCTCCGGCCTGGGGGCCGATGGCAGGAGCGAACAGGCGGCCTTCGGGAACGAGGTGGCCGATTGGCAGGCCCAGCACCTGAAGGAACCCCTCACGAAGGTCTACGAGCTGGCCATGGCCTGCGCCGATGGCCCCTGGAAGGGCAAGGAGCCCCCCGAGGACTGGGAGATCACCTTCCGTCCCACCTACACCCCCACCGACGACGAACAGGCGGAGCTGCGGCAGAAGGTTGCCGCCGCCGACAGCCAGTACATCCAGAGCGGCGTGCTGCAGCCCAACGAGGTGGCCCTGAGCCGCTTCGGGAAACCGCGGTTCTCCCTGGACACCACCCTGCTGAACCGCGAGGAGGACGGATCGATCCCCCAGCCGGAGCAGCCGGAGGATGTGGCCTTCGGCGGCACGCTCGAGGGCGAGCCGGGGGCCGCTGCCCCAGAGCAGCCACCGGCGGCAGATCCGGCCCTCGAGGGTCCTGCCCCAACCCCGCCCCGCACCGATGCGGACGACGAACCCTGCTGCGACGAATGCGAGGCCCGGGCCAAGGAGCTGGCCGAGAAGATCACCTCCAACCGGGCCCGCCGCAAGCGGCGCCGGGATGAGGAGCCCCGCAACGATTCCGCTGGCCAGGTGGTCGAGCTGCTGGGGGTGGCAGTTCGGATGGATGGCCCCGGCATCGGCCGCCTGATGGCCCCCTACGGGCAGACCCTGCCCTATCCGGTGGCGGTGGGTCCGGACATCAGCGGCGCGTGGGAGGTGTTCGAGCCCAGCACCGGCGCCTACCTGCTGGCCCTGGGCCACCAGCACCAGCGGGGGATCCGTGATGCCATCGGCGCCGACGCCACCATCCGCCGGATCGATGGCGTCGACCTGGTGGCGATGGGGGCCCTCTGCGATGCCTACCTTGCTGGTGACGCTGAGTGATGACGATGCCCCCGACCAGCTTCGCCGCGCTCCAGGCCCGGATCGACGCTGTGAAGCGGAAATGCGCCACGGGCTACAGCTGCGGGGCCAGCTGCATCTCGATGAGCAAGCAGTGCCGCAAGGCGCCTGGGGCCGGCCCTGCGCAGCAGAAGATGCAGCGGATCCTCGCCCTGGCCAAACCAGGAGCCGGGGCCGCGGCCCCCAGCGCTGAACCGCAGCGCCCTGCTGAGGCTCCGGCGGCCGCTGGCGCTGGTGGCGGGAGCACCACCGAGAAGGGTGGAGCCCTGGCGCGCCAGCCCCAACCACAGGAGAAGGAGAAGCGGCAGGCCGGGGCCTCGACCGGTTCCGCGGCTGATCAGAAGTACGCAGGGAAAGCGGACGACGCCAGCGTGACGGCCTACGCCAAGGAGAAAGTCAAGGAGCTGCTGAATGATCCGAAACAGTGGGAAAATAGCGAGTTCGTCAAGAAGTACACCAAGGACGACTACTTCGGTCACGCCACCATGGTCGGCGATGATGCCAAGGCACGCCGGGCCTTCAATTCGTTCTTCCAGGGACAGCTCAAGACCCGCCAGGCCGAGCTGGATCGCGGCTATCCCTTCACGACTGACAAGCCAGAAGACATCGAGAAGAAACTGGAGAAAGCGAAGGTCTCAAAGGCGAAGAACAAAGCGCAGAACATCGACTACCTGACGAAGAAGCTCGCCCACGCCAAGCAGGAGATGGAAGACGCCAGGGTTTTCGTGGAGGAAACTTATCCTCGGCTGAATGCGATGTCCAACGACGAAAAGGTGGCCTATGCCAGGGACCGGTCCCGCAAGCGAGTGGAGACTGTCACCGAGCGAGGCATGCGTGATCTGAAGGCGGCGGCCCGTGGGGGGAAAGAGGTTGCTGCCGTCGCCGACTTCCTGCGCGTCGAGCAAGGCGGCCGGAGCAAGGGTGTGGCCGATCTGCTCGGGGAAGACACCGCACCGGACAAGGATGTCATCCGCGCCCAGCTCACCGGCAAGGGAACAGCGGAGGGGGCACTTGGGCTGCAGCCCGGCCAGAAGCCCACCCGGGAGGCCCTGAAGAGTGCCTACCGCAAGGCCGCCGCCAAGACCCACCCCGATGCCGGCGGCTCGCCTGAGGAGTTCCGGATGACGCAACAGGCCTATGAGCGCCTGAAGAAGAAGTTCAGCTACGACTCCCTCCAGCACCGCCTCGATGCCCTGCGCGTCCGGTGTGGCGTCTGACGGATGGCTAACCGCTCGATCGAGCTGCTGGAGGAGCTCGATCAGGAGCTGCGGGGCCTGGAGGACCGGCAACTGCGGAAGCTGCGGGGCATCTTCGATGAGGCGCTGCGGCGCACCATCCGGAGCCTGACGGATCGCCTGGAGCGGATCGAGGCGCAGCCCGAATACGACCCGGCCACCACCCCCGGCGCCTTCCTGGGATCTACCCCGGATGGCCCGGTGCCGATCACCCCCCTGCAGAAGAACCAGGCCAGCCTCTACCTGCAGGGCCAGCTGGCCCAGGACCTGCAGGCGATCATCGATCGTTTCCCGGCTGATCGGGCCGCCAACGCGGCCCTGAACCGTGAGCTGGCGGAGCTCTACAACAAGGCCCAGGACCTCGGGACCGAGTACGCCCTCGAGCTGTCCCGGGACATGCTCCCCCCGGCCGCCGTGCTCTCCGGCCGTCATCCGTCGATCCAGGATCCCCAGCTGCCACCGATCGCCCCGCCGGCTCCCAACGATGCGCCGGCCCCGGGGAGCCCTTACCAGGAGGGGCAGAGCTTCACCCGGCTGCTCAACCTGGGGGCCGTCATCGCCGCCTCTGAGCGGGACTTCAAGACCCTCAGCAACAACTACCGCCGCCAGCGCAACGCCGCCACTTCAGAGCGGGTCCGGGCATCGAAGGACTACTTCTTCCGCTGGTGGCGCGACTGGGGGGACACCGTCCAGTTCGAGACCGCTACCCAGCTGGCCACCGGCGTCGACAGCCGCCAGCTGGCCCGAACACTGAAGGCCCGCCTGCCCCACATCAACGACGCCTTCAGGAACCGGGCTGAGACCGTCGCCCGCACCGAGACCCACATCGCCGCCGGGGAGGCCAGGGAGCGCACCTTCCGCCGCATCGGCGTCGGGTTCGTCCGCTACATCGCCACCGCCGACGATCGGGTCTGTGAGTTCTGCGCGCCCCGGATGGGGGCCCTCTACTACGCCGGCAGCGTGAAGACCCCCATCCACCCGAACTGCGTGCTACCCGGCACGGAGGTACTGCCCGGTCACCTGATCGCGGCGACTCGCCTTGTCTATCGGGGCGACGTCGTGACCATACGAACGAAGGCGGGCCGTCGCCTCGCCTGTACCCGTCATCATCTCGTGGCGACAACCCGCGGCTGGGTTGCTGCGCATGCGCTCAATCGCGGCGACCAGGTGCTCGCCCAGGCTCTCGGGGTCCAGCCCGTCATGGCCAACCCAGACCTCGCAACAGCTCCAGCCCTCATCGAGGATCTGTTTCAGGCGACGGTTGCGGCGAGCAAGATGCCGCCCGTAAGCGTGCCAGTGGCCCCCGTTCACTTCCACGGCGATGGAGCAGCCGGGAAGGGCCAGGTCGATGTTGTATGGGCCGACCGGGAGCTGATGAACCACCTCGTAGCCGGCGGCCTGCAGCAGCCCGGCGATCTGCCTCTCGTACCCGCTGATGCCCAGAGACCGCTGAAAGCGGGTCTGAGCGCGCTGGACCTTGCTCTCCTCACGTTCCACGCGGCCCTTGGAGGCCTGATGGGCCGCCGCGACCTGCGCAGCGCGTTGCTCGGGGGTCATCTGCACCCATCGGAGCTGGTTCGCCTCGCTGGCATTGCGTGGCGCGACCCCCGCTTCGATCAACCGGCGATGAACGGTTCGGCGGGTGATGTGGAAATGCTTCGCCAGCTGGTTGGGACTTGCCCCGGCCTCGTAACGGCTGACGAGATCCTGGACATCGAGGTTGATCCTGGGGCGCATGACGGCTTCGTGTACGACCTGACGACGTTCTCAGGCATGTATGTCGCCAATGGGATTCTGACCCACAACTGCCGCTGCGCCCTCTCCCCGATCACCCTGGAGTCGCTGGTGATCCAGAACCAGCTGGCCACCAGCCGTGGGGAGCGCTGGGAGGACCAGCAGCAGGCCCTGGCCGCGGCGACCCGCAGGAAGTACGACGAGGTCAGCACCAGGCCCTGGCGGCCGATCGGCGGCACCGGTGAGCCCCGGGGCCCCCGGGACTACCCCCTGATGGAGCGCACCGCCCTGCCGGCCACCACCCCCCGGCCCAACCAGGCCAACAATCCAGCCAACGGCGGCGCCAGGCCCTGGCCATCAGGCGATCCGGTCTGGACCCCCTCCAGGGGCTGGATCAATGCCGCCGCCCGTGAGGCCTACGAGGCCATGGTCATCGAGGTGGCCGAGCTGGAGGTGTGAGGGGTGCCGGATGGGCTCCGGCGGGCCGTGGTGGTGATCAGGCCTTCAGGGCCCGCTGCAGGGAGGTGCGGGGGACCCCGCAGAGGTGAGCGGCAAGCCGCTGGCTCCGGCCCTCACGCACCATCCTGATGGCCCTGGCCATCGGGTCGCTGATGTGGATGATGCCGCGGCTGGGCGGGGCGATGTTGGCGGCCGGGCGGGCCGGCGGCAGGGCCGGGGCCAGCCGCTGAACGACCATCTGCACGGTGGCCGAGCCTTCCGGTTCGGCCCAGTCGACGCCGATCACCATGGTGGGAACCACCGAGGATTCTTCGGCAGTTGAGCCCCCGGGCAGGCCCAGGCGGGCGAGGCCGTGCAGCTGGTGCGCCTGCGCCCAGGCCACCAGCTGCTGCCAGCGGTCGGAGGCCAGGGAACACAGGGCCCAGGCGACGGCCACCACCTGGCCGATGCGGCGGGCAGTGCGGTGAAGCGTCGGGCCCCAGTCGCCAGAAAGGCCCCGGGTGATGGTCTTCAGATCGGGAGCGGTGACGGAAAGGGTGATCGTGGTCATGGTTCGGTCCTGTGACGATCCCGGCGGCTGCTCAGAGCCTGCGCGGGGTGGGTTGTAGTGCTCTGCCAGCAGGGCCTCTCAGGGCATCTCTGCTGGTTTGGTGCCCCCTGACTGCTGGGGGCGGATCGGCCCGGTTTTGCGCCTATGGCCGGCTGGCGATCGGGTTGTCTCCCCCGACGCCCAGAACAGTACCACCTACCACGGTGTTCCGCAACCCCTAAATCTGGCCCTGTTCCAGCACCATCATGGCGAAAGAGATGAATCGCCCTGAACCT
>CAZBMT010000030.1:0-2730 GCA_964492645.1 uncultured Cyanobium sp.
AGCACCTGGCCCGGGCGATCGCCCGCGACGGCGAGGGCGCCACCTGCCTGATCGAGGTGCGGGTGGAGGGCAGCACCGATGACGCCGGCGCCCGCGCCATCGCCCGCACCGTCGCCGGCTCGTCGTTGGTGAAGTGCGCCGTCCACGGCCGCGACCCCAACTGGGGCCGGATCGTGGCCGCCGCCGGCCGCGCCGGGGTGGCCTTCGACCCGCAGGCCGTGGCCCTGTGGCTGGGGGAGCACCAGCTGATGGCGGCCGGCCAGCCCCTGGCCTTCGACCGCCCCGCCGCCTCCGCCTATCTCAACGCCTGCGCCGCCGGCGCCTACCTGGGCGGCCCCGGCCCCGCCGGCGACACGGTGGCGATCCGGCTGCGGGTCGGCGAGGGCCCGGGCAGCGGCACCGCCTGGGGCTGCGACCTTTCGGATCAGTACGTGCGCATCAACGCCGATTACACGACGTAAGGGTAAACCCCTTGGTATGACTGGGTTTTAGTCGCCGATTCCCGTTAGTGGCAAAGAGGTGTCAACACATCAATGCGTCCTGGTGGGGGAAGATTCGCTGGTGGCGGCTCTGGGCTCCCAGAGCGGCATCTCCAACTCGCAGGTGAAGTCGCACTGTCAGGAGATCGACCAGCAGGTGCAGGTGTTCCTGAGCCGCCCGCTGGAGAGCAGTAGCTACGCTTGCGTCTACCTCGATGCCACCTACCTCGAGGGCCGACTGGGCAAGGCTCAGCAGGTCTGCTCCCGCGCCGTCGTCGTCGCCATGGGGGTGAACGAGGACGGGCGCCGTGAGCTGCTCGGGCTCAAGGTGGGCGACAGCGAGACCGAGACCTTCTGGGCGGAGTTCATCACCTCCCTCAGGGAGCGAGGCCTGGCAGGCCTCAGGCTCGTGGTCAGCGATGCCCAGAGCGGGCTCACCTGGCAGCGTTGGCCGCGTCCACTTCGCCCGCAACCTTCTGCAGTGCGTCCCCAGGGCCCATCAGGACATGGTCACGGCCGCCCTGCGCAGCGGGTTCGCGCAGGAGAGCGCTGCGGAGATCGAGTCGCGCTGGGATGATCTGGCCGCCTCACTGGCCGATCGCTTCCCCAAGGCCGCTGCGCTCATGCACGAGGCCAAGGAGGACGTGCTGGCCTTTCGCCACTTCCCCAACGCCGCCGCTATCACCCGCCTGGTGGGGGCGGTGCCCCTGGAGCAACACGAGCACTGGCAGATGGAGGGCCGCCGCATGTTCACCGCTGAGAGCATGGCCGCCATCCCTGAGCTGGGCGATATCCCTGCGTTGCAAGCCCTCAGCGCCTGAGAATGCAGGACGCAGGCCACAGGTGATCAAGGCTGCAGCGCCCGGGGGCCGGTGCACGATCCCCGGGGGGCATCGTCCACTCCAGCCAGCAACGCATCCGCGATCAGCCGAAAGACTTGACAAGTCATTCGTCACGACTCATCGTGGAACAACGAGGTGCACATCCACCTCCAGAATGACAGCCCGTCATTCCACCCTGTTCACCCTCTGATCAGGGCATTCGGGCCTCTGGTTTTACACCACGCAAGGGGACGCTGCCCAGAACAACCGTAGTGAGGTCGTCAGATGAATATCACCATTCGCCTCACCAAGGTAGAGTGCGAGATGCTCAAGGAACTGCAGAAGAAGGACAAGAGAGAAAAGAGAGGTTTGGAGGAGATGGTCAAGACTGAGATAGTTAAAGATTTCGAAGTCTAGTGGAATTGATTTCTAATCTTTGCAATCAAACTAGATATTGTATTCTCATTCTTAATGGGAGCTGCAGAAGTGACCCCGCTTGGGAGTTTTTCATATGTCTCTAGTCCCGCATCATTCAATAGGCCTATGCATTGAGATTCTTCTGCTCCGTCCAGGCACAACTTAATCAAAGCGGCAAGAACCCCTCTTTTCTCAAGGTCTGCCGCACATGCATGTCCCATTTTCTTTATGGGTATGCATCGTCTCTCCTTGATCGGATTCTCAAGGAAACTCTTGCATTGAGGGAGGTCATGCAATGCATCACCAAAGAAAACAAATTCATGCTTGGCATGATTATTGATGTCGCTCAGAGACTTATATTTCCAGTTTTTAATGCCATCAATGTAGTTGAGGACTTGAGATCTGCTATTGACTCGCCTGAACAACTCAAGCAGTTCAGGGTTGTATTTCGGGAATACACTATACTGGGGCGAAAAGGCGATGATTGTGTCCACCTTTAGCAGGGGTCCAAGAATCAACGCATTGCTTCCTCCCATGCTCGTGCCGACGGCAATCACTCTTGAGAACAATCCGAATGACTGAAAGTTGCTTTTCAGAATTTCCGCGTCTATATAGTTTGACCAGCTCTTTTTCTTGTCGACAACTACAAATAGGCTTGCGCTCTCAAAGTCAGTGCCGGCAAAATGACTTCCTTGGATATCCAATCCACCTAGCGCATCTCCAGCGCCGGTAAACGCAACTATGCAAGTGGAGCTTCTTGAGTCTTGTTTGACGCGTATTCGCAAGAACTCGTCCTCATAAATAGTTTCCAGTCCTAGAAAGTGACGATCTTTTAATCTGGTTAAGCTTGTATTTTGCGGATTGACCTCCAGTCTTGCTCGAAGAAAGTTGAGCGACTCATCTTGACGGCCTAGTTTTATGAGTTTTGAGTAACCTACGCTATTGTCAGGGTGATGAGTAATCAGAAGTTTTGCATATTCCAGGGACTTTTCACGATCGCCAGATGTACGGTA
>CAZBMT010000030.1:2830-12837 GCA_964492645.1 uncultured Cyanobium sp.
GACATCGGTTGCAATGGTGAGGAGATTGACCTGATTGGGGATCTTCTCTAGTCCTGCCTGGATGCGTTTCTGTGCTTCATCAAAGCGTTTGAGTGCGACCAGATCTTGTGCTGCACGTCCATATCCATTCCAGTTCACTGGATGATGAGTAATCAGAAGTTCTGAATACTCCAGGGACTTTTCACGATCGCCAGATGTACGGTAGACATCGGTTGCAATGGTGAGGAGATTGACCTGATTGGGGATCTTCTCTAGTCCTATGGCGAGTTCTTCTTTTGCTGCGCTGAGATTTTTCGACTTCAGCAGTTCTTTGATCTTATCTACGAATGTCTTCCAGTCACCCATGGTCTCGGGGGGGGTAGGTAATGATTGCATGGTCTGTTCTTGGTCATGACTAGAGGGGCTTGATGAAGTCGCTAGCCTCGGTTGGGTCTGGGCGATTGGCAGATCACCAAGAAGCTGCAGCAGTTGCTGGCGGAGGGGAAGAAGGCGCTGCATTGATCCGGGCATCGGCCCTCATCAGAGCCACTTGACGGTGCGGTGGGAATCACCACCCGTGGCGGCAGGTTGAGCTGGCGGATGCGCCGAGCGAAGCCCCGGTCATCGAAGGAGGCGATCGCCTCGCAGTCACGGCAACTGGCGTGATCCAACGCATCGGCGAAATCAAGGCCGGAGCGCAGTCCAGCCACCGCCTGCTCGAGCGACGGGGCGATCTTCCAGCTGCAGGCAGGGGTGGTGCAGCAACTGCTCGAACACCAGCAGCACCTGCTCGGCCGCGAAGCCGCAATAGCCGCGCAGCACCCACTCCAGTTCCAGGGCCACTCCAGTTCCGGGGCCACGGTCTTGGGCAGCAACAGGTCCTGGCCGGATTCGATCAGCTGACGGGCCGCCTGGCGCTGGGCCTGTGTCGCCGCGTCAGCGTCCTCCTCCTCCACGAAGTAGCGGGCGAGCACATTGGTGTCGAGGCTGATCACGGCCGCATCAGGCAGGCTGGATAGAAGTTAACGGGCATGGGAGGCCGCTGGCTCTTGAGCAGCCCGAAGCCACTGGCGGGCCGCTCCTGCTGCGGCTTCCAGGGCCGCAGCTCGATGTGGTCGCCCACCAGCTCGAAGCAGACGCGGCTGCCCCGGCCCAGCCCAAGGTGCTGCCGGAGGGCCTTGGGGATGGTGACCTGCCCCTTGCTGGTCAGCGAGCAGGTGGGGGCGGGATCCACGGGGCAGCGAGTAGCAGCAAGACCAACTAAGTTTAGCTGCGCTGGACGGGAAAAAGCCTGGCGCTCGCTGTCCCCACTGCACGCAGTCCACAAAGAACTCAGCAGGAATCCTCCTGGGCTTGATCACAGGGTTGCAGGGATGCCATGGCCAAGCAGTCCGTTTCCATCTCCGTTGCGACCAACCTGCTCGAAGCGGTCGATCAGGAGCTGCGTCACAAGGCGAATCGCCAGAAGAACCGCTCAGCGGCTGTGGCCGAGGCGCTGGAACTGTGGCTGCAGGCCCGGCGGCTGGCGGCGCTGCGCACGGCCCTCGATCTGGACATGCTCGAGCCCTGGCAGGAGGGTGAATGACACCCAGGCACGCCGTGAATCCGGACCGACCCGATCGTGGCGATCGGGTCGCCGAACTGTTCGTGAGCGGCGACTGGGGGGTGGAGCTGGAGAGCTTCGAGGCTGACCAGGAACGGCAGCGCCAGCAGGAGGCAGAGACCTGATGGGTCTGCGCATGCTTGGACGCCAGTCACCCCCGGTAGCTTGGAAACGCTCCGACCCCGAGCCATGGCCGCCACACCCATTGCTGACCTGCTGCAGCTCCCCATGGGAGAGCGGGTGGCGCTGGCGATGGCCCTCTGGGACAGCCTCGATGAAGAGGGCCAGAGCGATGCGCTGCCGGTGGACGCGGATCTGTCCAACGAGCTCGATCGGCGCTGGGCAGCTCACCTCCGGAACCCCGAAGCGGCCATGCCTTGGGAGCAGGTGCACAGCCAGCTGAGGCTGGGATGAAGCGCGCGGCCCGCTTCCTGCCGGAGGCGCTGGAGGACCTGATCGAAACCCAGCGCTGGTATGCCAGCTGAGCACCAGGCCTGGGGCAGGCTTTCGCCGAGGCCATCGCCGTAGCGGTGGAGCGGATCGCGCAGGATCCGGCCACGTCCCCGTGCGTGGTTGGGGCGATGAAATCCTGGTGCTTGCCGTTCATGGACGCCAGGATCCCCGGCGCTGGCAAGGCCGCGGCTGATTGGTCGCAGAGCGGCGCTTGGCAAACCCCGCCTCCAGGCACATAGGTGCTTACCGAAGGAGTTGCGCGCGCAGTTCCGCTCTCAGCGCCGCCATGGCGGCATCCCAGCGCCGGAAGGGGGCTGTGCCTCTCCTCAAAACCGGGGGAACCCCACTTCCGCCGTGGTGGCCAGGCGGGAGAGCATCGGCAGCGTTTCCTCCAGCCCCCCGCAGCGCTGCAGCATCTCCAGGAGAGAGGGGGGCCTGCGGGGCAGCAGGGTGGACAAGCGCGATGAACTTCAAACTTGTTTCAAATCAGAAGATGGTTTGACGTGGCGCCCGTGGGCCGACATCCGAGGCGGATGGGGCCTATGGCCTGGACACCAGCGCCTGGCGGGCACTCGGCTGCGCCCATACTGGCCCGAGGCTCCTGTCCGCCGGCCTGGATCATGCCCACCGCCCGTCGAACGTCCAGCCAGTCCCCTGCGGAGATCGGCAAGACCACCGCCCGGCGATTTCCGCTGGTGCACCAGCTGATCCACTTCGCCGATCTGCGCAACTTCTACCGGGAGATGCGCGAGGCCCTGATCTCCGCCAACCGCCGCGCCGGTGCCCAGCAGGGTCTGGTGACCAAGGCAAAGAACAGGATCGCCCAGCTGGAGGCGGAGATGACACGCCTGGAGCAGGAGCGGGACGACCTGCTCGCCTACCGCCAACGGGTGGAGGAGGAGGCCAACCAGATCTCCACCGTGCTGCCGCGCCTCAAGGGACGGTTGCTGCAGGTGCAGCAGATCGAGCAGGCCCTGGAGAACCTGGCCGACATCAAGGAGGCGGTCGACCAGCAGGAGCGCGCCCAGGGTGGCCCCACCAGCCAGTCGATCCAGGACCTCAAGCTCGCGGTGGAACGACTGCTCGAGCGTGCCGATGCCGTGGAGTTCTTCGAGGGGTCGATCGATGACGACCAGGCCTGAGCCCCGCCGGCGCCGCGGCACACCGATCAGCGACAGCCTCGGCGCCGATCTGCACACCCTTGGGAGCATCCTCGCCAACCACACCCGCGGCCTCGACGACTACCTTCAGCGCCAGGCCGGCCGGATCGAGGAACGGCACGGCCGACTCCTCAGCGAAACTGCCGACCTCCTGCTTCCCCCTGGGGTGGATCTGAACAGCCTCACCGCCGGGGAGCTGCAGAACCTCTGCCGGCAGCAGCGATTGCGTGGCTGGTCGAAGCTGCGCCGCAGCGAACTGATCGCCTTTCTCCAGGAGCGAGGACACGCTGCGGAGGCCCCAGGCCCTGTGGCTGCCCCCTCCCTTCCCTACCCGCCAGAGGCCAGCCGGACTGAGCGACTGCTGCTGCTGTTGCTGCGGCAGCTGGGCACCGCAACCGAAGCCATCGAAGGCGCCTGGTGGGATCCCGGCCCACCGAAGCGCTGAGCAGCCTGTTTCCGTGAGCACAATGGATCGATGAGCCTCACCCTTGCCCAGCCCCAGCTGGACGCCATTGCCGTCGCCTGCCGGCAGCACCGGGTGCTGCGGATGCACCTGTTTGGCTCTGTCCTGCGGGACGATTTCGACCCCAGCCGCAGCGACCTTGATCTTCAGGTGGAGTTTCAGCCGATCGATCCTGGTGCTTTGGTGGGTGCCTTCTTTGGCCTGGAGCGTCAGCTTTCCGCCATCACCGGCCAGCGTGTGGACCTGGTGATGGCGGATGCCGTGCGCAACCCGTACGTGCGGGCCGACATCGACGCGACCAAGCCGTTGATCTATGAAGCGTGATCCCCGGGCCTACCTGCTGGACATTCAGGAGCCTGTCGAGGCCATTCAGTCGGCCGTTGCAGGCATCACGCTGGAGCAGTACGAGCAGAGCCGGCTGATTCGATCGTCTGTGGAGCGCGAATTCATCATCATTGGAGAGGCTCTTGCCCATCTCTCGCGCCGAGACCCTGATCTCTTTTCGTCCATTGAAGAGGCACCACAGATCATCAGCTTTCGCAACAAGCTCACCCACGAGTACGTCACGATCAATCATCAGCTGGTCTGGGGCGTGATCCAGCACGACCTGCAGCCGCTGCACATCAGCTGCCAGCAATGGCTTCAGCAGTTGGAATCTCTCCGACGCTACGGCCACCTCCGCCGATATCCGCTTCTGGCTCATCGCCGCCCCGTACAAGGACGTGAGCTAGCCACAACAACTGACGTCCGGTCAGCGACACCAGGCAGGGTGTGGACGCGGCGGTCGCGGCTCTGCAGGCGCTCCCGCGGATTCGCGGTGTCCGTGGTGCCACCCTCGCCGGCTTCGATCGCCGGAGCCTGAACCGCCACTCCGCGGCAAGATGGCAGCGCATGCGCTGACGTCGATGGTCACGGCCAGGCCCTCTTCCCCTCCCGGCGGCGCCCCTCCCCGCGGAGCGCCCCCCGCCGGCAAGCAGAGGGCGGCGGGGCGCCCCGCCTGGGACTGGCGGCTGTGGGCGATCGTGGGGCTCTGCTTCGGGCTCGGCTACGCAGCCAGCCTGCGCCTGCTGAGCCTTGGCGGTCCCGAGGAGGGGGGCAACCGCCAGCGCTTCGACGTCCAGCCCGCCCCGGGCACGACGCTCGATTCCCTGCGCCAGCGCTTCGGCGGCGACGCCCGTGGGATCCGCGGCGATCTCGATCTGCTCGAGCTGGAGCAGGAACAGAAGCAGGAGGCGGCCGCCATCGAGGAGCGCCGCCGCCAGATGGAGGCGCGGGACGCCGAGGAGCGCCAGCGCCTGCTCGAGGGCGGGGAGATCCCCCAGTCCGACCAGCCCCCAGCGTCCGGAGCCGCCGAAGCTGAGCTTCCGGCCGCCCCTGCTCTGCCGCCGCCGCGCACGCCACCGGCCCGCGAGAGGGAGGCGGCCGGCCCGGCGCCGATCGCCCCGCCGCCGCTGGGCGCGCCACCGGCCCCCGCAAGCCAGCCCTGATCTGCCACAGTTCGGTGACTCCACCGGCCATGTCATGAGCGCGCCGCAGTCCCTCGCCAAGGCGGCGATGAACCGCCTGGCAGCCCGTCTGGGCAGCGGCCTGGCCGACGCCGCCGCCACCCTGGCGGCCCTCGCCCAGGAGGCCCCCGCCCGGGTGCAGCAGGAGTTGAGCCTGTTCTGGGAGGAGGTGACGATGGAAGCCGAACGGATCGAGAACGACCATGGCGCCGCGGCTCCCGCCGCCGGCGGCCGCGCCTCCGACGATCCCCAGGAGCGCATCGATGCCCTGCGGGCGAAGGTGGCCGAACTCTCCCGTCGCCTTGACCGCATGCCCGCCGCCCCCGATGGCCCGTCGCGGTCTCCGGGGCAGGCCTGATGGCGCCCCTCTCCACCCCCGGGGCCCTGTTGTCCCGCCTCTGGCGTTCCCTGCGCATCTGGCGTCTGGTGCTCCAGCTGCTGGCGGGCCTCTGGTGGGATGCCCGGCCCTGGACCTACCCCGGCGGCCGCACCCCCGAACGCCAGGCGCTCCGCCAGCGCCGCCGATCCCGCTGGCTCACGGCCCAGTTCCTGGCGCTCGGTTCCGCCTTCATCAAGCTGGGCCAGCTGCTCTCGGCCCGCCCCGACGTGCTGCCCGCCGACGTGGTGGAGGAACTGGCCCATCTGCAGGACCGGGTGCCCGCCTTCCCCTTCCCGGTGGTGGAGAGCCTGCTGGAGCAGGAGCTGGGGGAGCGGCGGGTGGAGATCATCGATCTGGAGGTGGAGCCGCTGGGGTCGGCGAGCCTGGCCCAGGTGCACCGGGCCAGCCTGCGCAGCGGCCGCCAGGTGGTGTTCAAGGTGCAGCGCCCAGGGCTGGAGCGCCTGTTCCGCCTCGACCTGGAGGTGCTGCAGCAGGTGGCCGCCGCGGTGCAGCGCCACCCCCGCTGGGGGGCCGGCCGCGACTGGGTGGGCATCGCCAAGGAATGCCGTCGGGTGCTGCTGAGGGAGCTGGATTTCCGCCTCGAGGCCGAGCATGCCGCCCGTTTCCGCCAGCAGTTCCTCGACGACCCCGGCATCCGCATCCCGGCGGTGGTCTGGGAGCTGAGCTCCCGGCGGGTGCTCTGCCTGGATTATGTGCCCGGCATCAAGATCAACGACCGCGAGGCCCTCGTCAGCGCCGGCATCGATCCGGCCGCCGTCGCCGAGAAGGGGGCGGCCAGCTACCTGCAGCAGCTGGTGCGCTTCGGCTTCTTCCACGCCGACCCCCATCCCGGCAACCTCGCGGTCGCCAGCGACGGTACGCTGATCTACTACGACTTCGGCATGATGGGCCAGATCTCCGAGCGGCTGCGCAGCCGGCTCGGACGCATGGTGCGGGCCGCGGCGGCCCGGGATGCCGCCTCTCTGGTGGACGAGCTGCAGCAGGCCGGGCTGATCGCCGCCGGCATCGACCAGGGTCCCGTGAGGCGTCTGGTGCGCGTGATGCTCACCGAGGCCCTCACCCCCCCCTTCAGCGCCAACGTCATCGACAAGCTCTCCGGAGACCTCTACGAACTCGTCTACGGCCAGCCGTTCCGCCTGCCGCCCGAGCTGATCTTCGTGATGCGGGCCCTCTCCACCTTCGAGGGGGTGGGCCGCAGCCTGGATCCGGGCTTTAGCCTGATCGCCATCGCCCGCCCCTACCTGCTGCCCCTGATGACTGCCGGTGGAACTGGGCCCAACGACCTCTTCAACGAACTGACCCGCCAGGCGGCCGATGTGAGCAGCCGGGCTCTGGGCATTCCCCGCCGCCTGGACGAGAGCCTCTCGCGCATCGAGCAGGGCGATCTGCAGGTTCAGATCCGCGCCGGCGAAACCGACCGGCTGCTGCGCCGCCTGGCCCTGGCCCAGCAGAGCGCGGGCCAGTCGTTCCTGCTCGGTGCCCTGGGGGTGGCCGCGGCCCTGCTCGCCGCAGGGCCGCGGCCGGTGTACACCGTGGTGCCGCTGCTGCTGGGCTTGCCGGTGGGCTGGGGCTGGCTGCGGGTTCAGGCACGGCTGCGCCGCGACGGCCGGATCGATCAGCTGCCGGGGCAGGCGGGCGGGAGCTGAGGCCTCAGCTGTCCCTCAGCAGCTGATCGGCGCTGCGCAAGGCGAGCGCCAGAGCCGTGTAACTGGGATTCGAAGCGCTGCCCGTGGGCAGCACGGACGTGCCGGTCACGTAGATCCCGGCCACGTCATGCAGCTGTCCGGAGGCATCCACCACCCCATGGCGAGGGTCGAGCGCCATCCGCGTCGCCCCCATGTGGTGGTAAAGGCTGTAGGCCCTTTCTCGCCAGTCTGCGGCGGGATCTGTGAGATAGGGGCTGAGTCTCACCTTCGCGATGCCGCTCCCCTCCAGGGTGCTCTGCAGCTCCCGGCCGTAGGCCTGAAGCGCCCGGAAGCTCCCCTCGCTCACGCGCCAGTTCACGATCGGCCGCTCCAGACCGAAGCCATCGAGCTGGTCGCTGAGCAGGATGCGGCTGTCGGCCAGCGGTTCGGATTCGGCGTTGGCCATCAGGAAGAAACGCGCCCGGCGCGGCAGGGCGATGCGGCGCTCCAGCAGGTGGCTGCGTAGCAGGCCTGCACTCTCCGGCGCGGCGGCGAGAAGACGGCCGAGGTCGTGGAGAGCGGAGCGCGGGGCGACGCTGCCCGGCCGGCGCCGACGCAGGCCGTTGTAGAGGCGCCTGGCGGCGTTGCGTGGGGAATCATCGGCCTCCTGCACATCGAGATTGCCGGTCACGTTGAGTAAGCCCAGTTCCCGTTGGCGCTGCTGCGAGAGCTGCAGCTTGGGCACATACTTCTGGTTTCCCGGGATGAAGCTGGAAAAGAGGTGACGAAACGCGGGCCAGTCAGCCGGCTCCAGCTGCGCTGCGAAGAAGCCCACATGATCCTGGTAGTAGCGTCCCACCCCATCGGCCCCATCCCCCAGTGGCAGGTTGCCGTGGCGCTGGGAGCTCAGCAGGATGCGGGCGTTTTCGATGCCGCCGGCGCAGAGCACCACCACCCGGGCCTCCAGCGTGGCCTCCCGACCGCTGTGGTTGCGGATGCGGATGCGGTGCGCCGCTCCTGGCTCGGCTGCGGCCTCGATCCAGGCCACCTTGGCGTGCAGCAGACAGTCGGCCTGCCTGGAGCGGCCGATGCGGCCTTGATGCACACGGGCGAGATAGGCATGCGGGCTGTATTTCGACACGCTCAGGGCAAGTCCGGCCTGCTCGCCGAAGGCGGATCGCAGCCTCGGGCAGTGCCAGAGATCGCTGTCGAACGGGAGGGCGGACAGCCCGAGAAACCGATCGGCGGCCCTGTAATACGGCTGCAGTTCCGCCCAGCTGATCGGCCAGCCGCCGCGGCTTGCCGTGCAGGCCCGATCCTCCAGATCCAGGGGGGTGAATGGGAGGGCCTGCCCACCCCAGCGGCGGCTGGAGCCGCCGAAGCCTCGGGCCCGTGATTGCGCGACGCCGGAAGCCAGGTCTCCGCCGCTGAGTTCCGCCGGCACCGCTGAGGCCTCGGGCGTGTCCTCCAGACCGCCCTCCTCGATCAGCAGCAGACGGCGGCGGGAGCTGGCCATCACCTGCGACGCCACGGCGAGCCCCATCACCCCGGCACCCACAAGGCAGATATCGGTGCTGCGGGGCACACCCTCTCCATCGGCCTGGAAGTCGAGAAACATCGCAGTTCAGCCGGAGGGCAGGATCCGGGGGCTGGCGTGGTGTCGCAGCCATGCCCTGGTCTGTTCCTGCAGAGTCTCCATCGCCATGGGCAGGGCCGCATGGGCGACGATGCGGGCGCGGTTGGCGCTGGAAAAGATCACGCAGCCATGGGGGTTGCGGCTCAGCGCGAGCGCCATCAGCAGTTCGCCTGGCAGTCCGGGGTCGGCAGGATCCCGGCCGCAGAGGGCGGCCCAGGGGGGCAGCAGCTGCTCGAGTCGCTCGCGGGCACCCGGGCGATCGAGTCGCAGGGTGCTGTGGGTGAAGAGCGGACCCGCACTCCTGGCGGCGAACCAGTCGGTGTCGTCATCGACCACCGTATCGGGGATCTGGAGGATCCAGGGGTGGTCCGGGAACGCGTCCACCAGGCAACGGCTCTGCCAGCGTTCGGCGCCGATCCCGTAGCGCAGGATCTTGCCCTCCTGCACCAGTCGTTCGAGGGTCTCGAGGAAATCGCTGTGCAGGAAGTCGGCGTGGCCTTCGTGAAGCAGGTAGGTATCGAGGTGATCGGTCTGCAGCTTGCGCAGGCTTGTTTCCAGCTGCTGGCGCAGCATCGTCGGTGTGTAAGGAATGGGCGGCTGCCTGCGGGTTGTCCTCACTGTTGCCGTGGGCTCGGCAGAAGCCCCGGCCTCTGCTACGGGCCTGGGTTGCCCGGCGTCGCTCCGGTGCGCTGTATCTCCGCTTTCGGGCTGCGGAGCGGGCCGCCTTGGCCTGGGATCGACCCGCATCAGCCCCCTGCGCAGTGGGGGCAGCAGGCGGCGGTTGGCCAGCCTGGCGAGAGGGATCAGCGGCCGCATCGGCCAGGGGTGAGAGGCTGGCAGCAAGCCGAATTTGCTGGTGAGGCTCACCGTGTCGCGTCGGTTGCGCAGAAACCTGCCCAGCACCAGTTCGGCCTCACCCTGTCCGTAGAGGGGGGCGGTATCGAAGTGGCGGATCCCTGCATCCCAGGCGGTCTCCAGCAGTCGCAGGCGGCCGGCCCCGGTGAGGGCGGCTCCCATGATTCCCGCAGTGCCGAAACCGAGACGGGAAGGCATCGATGAACCCTGCTGGAGGCGAGTAGGAAAACCGGCGGCAGCCCGGGTTGTATCCTGCCACCTTGTTGGGCGTCATGCCCGTGAATCCGCTCCTGCACTGTCATTGATGACACGCGCAGGATCATGTTAG